>NZ_VHTC01000013.1:0-91799 GCF_013048685.1 Vibrio sp. A8-1 | reverse complement strand
GCAGGGTGTGTAAGCGCTGTGAGGCGTTGAGCTAACCTGTACTAATTGCCCGTGAGGCTTAACCATACAACACCCAAGGGGTTTTGGTGGACTCAAAGAAGTGCATTGAATGTGTAGAGAATGAAAACAGCTTTCCGAATTAACCAAATTTGCTTGGCGACCATAGCGTTTTGGACCCACCTGATTCCATGCCGAACTCAGAAGTGAAACGAAACAGCGTCGATGGTAGTGTGGGGTCTCCCCATGTGAGAGTAGAACATCGCCAGGCTTTAATACTTGTGTTTAGACCTAAGGTCTGAAGACAGAAACTCAATAAAGCAGCCAATCAGACTTTATCGAGTAACAAGACAATGTGGAGCGGTAGTTCAGTTGGTTAGAATACCGGCCTGTCACGCCGGGGGTCGCGGGTTCGAGTCCCGTCCGCTCCGCCACTGATAAGAGTCCCTAGCAGCAATGCTGGGGATTTTTTTGTTGTTCGTTATTAATACGAAAGAAAAGCAGACAGCGGATAAGTTTAATTGAATAGAATGCCAGCCTGTCACGCCGGGGGGCGCGCCTGTTTTTAATAGCAGGGAGTCCCGTCCGCTCCACTGATAGAGTCCCAAAATAAACCTTATTCTAAGTATTGTTTAATGCTGTTGGTTAGGTAAAATGCGGCTAGGTGATGATGTTCCACCTAGCAGTTATGCTAAACCGCTTTTCAAGCTGATGACGTCTGTACATGCAATGAGATAACAAGATAAGTTCTTGTTGTGTCTGTGTACAGCTCATTTGGCTCATCACAGAATCATTGCGTTTTATCCCTTTTGTTAAGAGTGAAGCAATGATGCACACCTCAAAGAACCAATTTTATCCTCACACCGTTTATTGCTTATTATTCAGTATTATAAAGTTAACGCTTTTTAAAGACGCTTAATCAGTGTTTCGCTACGTTATTTACATTAATCACGACTATTATTATGCCTGTTATCTATTTAGTTAGCGCTGAATCTCGTTATTGAATGATGATCGGTGGAAGTGAAGCAAATCATTATTAAATGATTTGTACATCATTGGGAGCATAAATTTTGTCTATCAAATCTCTGGATCATTTACCTCACGTTGTACTACAAACATTACGTTGGACATTGCTAGTTACCCCATTAGCAATTTTAGTCGGCTTGATGAATGCTTTTTTCTTATGGGCTTTGGAAGTTGCGACTCAGACTCGTGTCGATAACCCGCATTTAATTTATGGGCTTCCTATTGCTGGTTTAGGATTAGTATTTTTTTATCGCCAGTGGGGAGGTATTTCCGAGCGTGGTAATAATCTGATTATCGACCAAATTCATCAATCGAATGAGAAAATTCCTTTTCGGATGAGTGTTTTTGTACTCGTTGCGACGGTAGTTACTCATCTATTTGGTGGCTCTGCGGGACGGGAAGGTACGGCGGTGCAAATTGGCGGCGCGGTATCAGCTTGGTTTAGTCGCGTGTTTAAACTGGATGAATCTGATCAACGCTCTATATTGGTTGCAGGAATTGCCGCGGGGTTTGGTTCGGTGTTTGGCACCCCGATTGCGGGAGCTATTTTTGCCGTGGAAGTCCTGTCAGTCGGTAGGATTAAATATCAAGCATTACTACCGGCATTGATTGCTGCGGTTTTAGCGGATGTGGTATGCAGTGCGGTAGGGGCTCATCATACGCACTACAATATCGGCTTTGCCCAGTTCAATAGTTTGTTTGAGCATCCTATATCGATTGATTTTATTTTAACTGGCAAGATATTGATTGCTGGCGTGATATTTGGCTTAGTGGGTTTATTGTTTAGTGAACTAACATCAGGCTTGAAAGCTTGGTTTCTACGTAGGTTACGCAATCCTTATTTAATTGTATTTTGTGGTGGTTTGTTAGTGATTGCTATCGTTAAGTTAATTGGTAACTATGATTATATTGGTATTGGTGTTTATCCTATACGTGAAGGTGGAGTGAGCATCACTTCTGCATTTGAGGCCGGTGGCGCTGAATGGAATAGCTGGATATTAAAATTGATTTTAACGGCAATAACTTTAGCTGCTGGCTTTAAAGGTGGCGAAGTTACTCCCTTATTCTTTATTGGAGCCACACTAGGTAATTTCCTTGCATGGGTAATGGGGGCACCGGTTGAGCTGTTCGCTGCGCTAGGCTTTTTAGCGGTGTTTGCCGCCGCCGCCAATACTCCTCTAGCTTGCATTATTATGGGGGTTGAGTTGTTTGGGGCTGATCATCTGATCTACTTTGCTTTAGTTTGTTTTATTGCTTATTACGCCAGTGGTCATACTGGTATTTATGGTTCACAACGTATTGCGGTGGCTAAACGTATTTCTCCTTATCAACCACCTAAAATAGACCAAACCGTCGCTCAGGCGATGGCGAGTAAAAAGAATAAGCAATAACTGTTAACTATTTTGCTGTTATCACTAGATTGCTAAATTTATATAATCTTGTATGCTAGTTTTCACTTGTCGGAGTGCCATATGGCTGAGACCGTTTATTCGGGATCCGTTGAACCTGATCAGGCTAATACCTGCGAAGGGAACAAGAGAAGACAATTTGTGGTGTCTTATTGTAACCCTATCTACACACCACTGATCTGTTGATCCCCTCTTGTTGCATCTTTCCGTCAAGCATTATCCCTAATGAATAACACAGGAAAATGCTATGTCGATTCGTAAACAAGCGAGACTGGAAGCAAAACAGTTTATTGATTCACTTTCAGTTCAACCTTACCCCAATTCTAATAAAGTTTATATTCAAGGCTCGAAACCAGATATTCGTGTACCGATGCGCGAAATTACTTTGGCTGATAGCTTGATTGGTGGCACTAAACAAGCACCGATCTATTCAGCAAATCAACCCATCCCTGTTTATGACACCTCAGGTGTCTATACCGATCCAAACTATACGATCAATTTAAAGCATGGCTTACCTAAGCTGCGTGATTCATGGATTGCAGAGCGTGGTGATATTGAAACGCTACCGGTGATGAGTTCAGAGTTTGCCCGTCAGCGCTTAGCCGATGAAACTCTCGATGAGCTGAGATATGGTCAGCTGCCTGATATTCGACGAGCCAAAGCGGGTAAACGCGTCACTCAGTTACATTATGCCAAACAAGGAGTGATTACTCCTGAGATGGAGTTTATCGCCTTACGTGAAAATATGGGGCGACGAGAGTATCAAGATCAGCAGCTGAATCATCAGCACCCAGGTGAAAACTTTGGTGCTCATTTACCGGCTGAAATTAGCGCTGAATTTGTCCGTCAAGAGGTCGCGGCTGGACGAGCGATCATTCCTTGTAATATCAATCATCCTGAATCTGAACCCATGATCATCGGCCGCAACTTTTTAGTCAAAGTGAACGCGAATATCGGTAATTCTTCAGTGAGCTCTTCTATTGAAGAAGAGGTGGAGAAGTTGGTTTGGGCCACCCGTTGGGGGGCAGATACGGTAATGGACTTATCCACTGGACGTAACATTCATGAAACTCGGGAGTGGATTTTACGTAATAGTCCAGTACCTATAGGCACTGTTCCTATGTATCAAGCGTTAGAAAAGGTTAACGGCGTTGCTGAAAATCTGACCTGGCAGGTGATGCGCGATACCTTGTTAGAGCAAGCGGAGCAGGGGGTTGACTATTTTACCATTCATGCTGGCGTGCTGTTGCGTTATGTACCGATGACCGCAAAACGTGTTACTGGGATTGTCTCCCGTGGCGGCTCTATCATTGCCAAATGGTGCCTTGCCCATCACCAAGAAAATTTCTTATATACCCATTTTCGTGAGATTTGCGAGATTTGTGCTCAATATGATATTTCCTTATCGCTTGGTGACGGTTTACGTCCTGGATCGATTGCTGATGCCAATGATGAGGCGCAATTTGCCGAACTAAGGACCCTTGGTGAGTTGACTAAAATTGCTTGGGAGTATGATGTTCAGGTGATGATCGAAGGGCCTGGCCATGTACCGATGCATATGATTAAAGCCAATATGGACGAGCAACTTAAGCATTGTCATGAAGCGCCTTTTTATACCTTAGGCCCTTTAACCACCGATATTGCACCGGGTTATGATCATATCACGTCAGGAATTGGTGCGGCGATGATAGGCTGGTTTGGTTGCGCCATGCTGTGCTATGTGACGCCCAAAGAGCATTTAGGGTTACCGAATAAAGAAGACGTAAAAACCGGCTTAATTACCTATAAGTTGGCAGCTCATGCGGCGGATTTAGCGAAAGGTCATCCCGGTGCTCAGGTAAGAGATAATGCGTTATCGAAGGCTCGTTTTGAATTTCGTTGGCAAGACCAATTCAACTTATCGCTTGATCCGATCACTGCTAAAGCTTTTCATGACGAAACTTTACCGCAAGAATCTGGCAAAGTTGCTCATTTCTGCTCAATGTGTGGTCCTAAATTTTGCTCGATGAAGATCTCTCAAGAAGTGAGAGAGTACGCTAACGATGCACAGCAAGTGGCGGCGGATCAGGCTATTTCGGTGACTATGCTGGAAAGTCCTTTACAAGGCATGCAGCAAAAATCGCAAGAGTTTCGAGCCTCCGGTTCGCAGTTGTATCATCCAGCGGTGACAGCGGAGGAATAAAGCGTGAAACTATTAATCCCTGCTCATTGTATTGAGTTAACGGGAGCCGTTCAGCAAGCATTATTGCTTGCTAAGCAGCAAGGTTTTGCGATCGAATCGATTGAGTTGGGCGTTAGTCCAACCCAATCGATGCAGCTGCTTGGCCAGCATCGTTACTCGTTGCAGACGGATCTCTTTCCTTCTTTCTCAGGCTCAGAGCCATCACGGCAAAACTTGGCATCTATTGCCATTGGCTATCAGTCGAGTAAGAGCGATAGTGATATTGATAACCTAGACTCAGCCACCGTGTTGATTGGCGCTGCCTATCAAGGTCAGCAAAGGGATATTTGTCGACACACCGATGGTAAATTAATGTTCCTATCGGGGGCGATGTTATCTCCAGCTCAGGCTTGGCATCATTTAGCGTGGTTGGTCGCGGCACTATGTTTGGAATTTGCCCTTGAAGATGCTTTATGCATCGCTAGGGCTGCGCTGAATGTTTCACGTGAAACATGGCCAAAGGATTATGGGCATTTCCCAGCAGTGCAGTCCTGCTTGATCGAAGAAACTGAAAAAACAGTAGCGTTTAGCTTTCCTTCACTGGCTAAACAGAGCTTAGGTCTTTATCCGGTGGTGGATAATATCGCTTGGGTAGAATCCTTGCTTAAGCTCGGCATAAACACACTTCAGCTACGGATAAAAAATCCTCAGCAAGTTGATTTAGAACAGCAAATTGTTCGTGCGATTGAATTGGGCCGTCAATATCAAGCTCAGGTCTTTATTAATGATTATTGGCCATTGGCGCTTAAGCATGGTGCATTTGGTGTTCACTTGGGACAAGAAGATCTACAAACAGCGGATCTTGATGCTTTAGCTAAGGCTAACATCCACTTAGGGTTATCAACCCATGGTTACTTTGAATTACTGACCGCGTTAAAAATCAGGCCGAGTTATATCGCATTAGGGCATATCTTTCCTACCACAACCAAGCAAATGCCTTCACGTCCTCAGGGGGTGGTACGTTTGGCGCTATACCAGCAGTTAGTAGATAGCAGTACCGACTATCGATATTTAGTGCCAGCCTCAGCTCTCGATCAACAACTCACTATAGAACGAGACAGTACCATTAAGGGAGAGTTACCAACGGTAGCGATCGGGGGTATTGATTTAACCAATATTCAATCGGTAGTGGAATGTGGCGTTGCCAGTGTTGCCGTCGTGCGTGCCATTACTGAGGCCGATGATGTACACGCCGCAGTTAAGCATCTCCAAGCTCAACTAGCCAGTAAGCCGCAGGAGCAAAAGCTATCAACTCAGGAGGTGGCCGATGTTAACGGATAAGCAATTTTTACGTTATCAACGTCAGATTTGTTTGCCTGATATTGCTGAGCAAGGGCAAATCACATTGCTCGCTAGCAAGGTGTTGATTATTGGTTGTGGCGGTTTAGGTAATGCGGTAGGCCAATATCTTGCCGCTGCAGGGGTTGGTCAACTGGTCCTAGCTGATGACGATACGGTGGAAGTCTCTAACTTATCTCGGCAAATCGCTTTTCAAACTCAACAAGTAGGCATGTCGAAAGTCTCTGCTTTACAGCAATCTCTACAGCGCTTAAACCCTGAAGTACGCATCCGTTGCGTCAATCGGCGGATGGATGAGGCGCTATTAAATATAGAAGTACCGATGGCCGATGTTGTTGTCGACTGTAGTGATAATAGTGTCACGCGCTTTGCGATAAACCAAGTTTGTCTCCAGCATGGCGCTGTACTTATTTCTGGCTCAGCGATTGGTTGGCAAGGTCAATGTATCGCGTTTAATTTTCGTCAGCCACATACCGCTTGCTATCGTTGTCTAGTGGCTGAGCATAACTCAGCGCGTAATTGCAGTGATAGTGGGGTAATTGGACCGGTCGTAGGCATGATAGGTAATCTACAAGCCTTAATGACCTTACAAGTCTTGCTCGATATTGGCTCGGTTAAATATCAACAGCTGCACTATTTTGATGGACACAACTTAAGTTGGCAGCAATGGCGACTAGCGGCTGATCCTCACTGTCCGGTGTGTCATTCAGCATCTTCAACAGCAACGTCATCTTTTGCTGATCATTTTCACCAAGAGGAGATTACCTAATGACCATCTCTGTGACTATTAATCAACAGCTGCAGCAATTAGCACAACCGATCACCATTGCTGAATTACAACAGCAATTACAGTTACCCACCGTGGGCAGTGTATTTGCGCTTAATGATGGCATTATTCCCCAAGGTTTATGGGAGCAAACCATAGTTAACGACGGTGACACGATTGCCATATTTCAAGCCATCGCAGGAGGTTAATGATGTTAACTATTGCAGGAACTCAGTTTCAATCACGACTATTAACTGGCACTGGCAAGTTTGCCAATCGCCACACCATGGCAGCAGCGATAGCCGCTAGCCAATCGCAGTTGGTGACGATGGCTTTAAAGCGAGTCGATTTACAGCATCGTGAGGATGACATTCTCGCGCCCTTGATCGCTGCTGGTATTCAGCTATTGCCCAATACTTCAGGAGCGAAAACCGCCCGTGAAGCGATTTATGCTGCCCATCTTGCTCGAGAGGCGCTGCAAACGAATTGGCTTAAACTGGAAATCCACCCAGATCCGAAATATTTAATGCCCGATCCGATCGAAACTTTACTGGCCTCTGAACAATTAGTGAAAGAGGGATTTATTGTTTTACCTTATTGCCACGCCGACCCTGTGTTATGTAAACGCTTGGAAGAGGTGGGGTGCGCGGCGGTCATGCCATTAGGAGCGCCTATAGGTAGTAATCAGGGGTTAAGAACGCAAGACTTTCTAAAGATCATCCTTGAACAAGCCAATGTGCCAGTAATTATTGATGCCGGCATTGGTGCCCCTTCTGATGCGATGTTAGCGATGGAAATGGGCGCCGATGCGGTATTAGTCAATACAGCGATTGCGACTGCCGCTGATCCCGTTTTGATGGGGCAGGCTTTTAAGCAAGCGGTCGAAACCGGACGCTTAGCTTATCAAGCAGGATTAGCCGCTCGTGGTCAACAAGCGGTGGCCTCAAGTCCGTTGACCGCTTTTTTGGATTGATACTATGAGCTTTCTAAATCGCTTTGTTGAACTTAATTGGGATGATATTAAGCTGTCCATATACAGCAAGACAACTACAGATGTCGAGCGGGCGTTAGCCAAGCCAGTTAGAACATTAACCGATTTCCAGGCCTTGCTATCACCAGCCGCTGAGCCATACCTTGAGCAGATGGCTCAGCTGTCTTATGCTGCTACTCGCCAACGCTTCGGCCATACGATGGGCTTGTATGTGCCGCTGTATCTATCGAACTTGTGTGCCAATAGTTGCAGCTATTGTGGTTTTTCGATGGAAAATCGTATCAAGCGGAAAACGCTGGATGCTGATGAGATAGAGCGAGAAATTAATGCTATTAAAGCAATGAACTTCGATAGTGTGTTATTGGTAACGGGTGAGCATGAAAATAAAGTCGGCATGAATTATTTTCGGCAAATGTTACCGTTAATTAAGTCCGCTTTTCATCATGTGGCAATGGAGGTGCAGCCGTTAGCACAAGCGGAATATGCGGAATTAAAAAGCTTAGGTTTAGATGCGGTGATGGTTTATCAGGAGACGTATCATCCTTCTACTTATGCTCAGCATCATTTACGTGGCAAGAAAACGGATTTTGAATTTAGGTTAGCGACTCCCGATCGCCTTGCTAAAGCTGGGATTGATAAAATCGGGTTAGGGGCTTTAATTGGTCTGGATGATTGGCGTACGGAAAGTTTTTATGTCGCAGCACATCTCGATTATTTAGAGAAGACCTATTGGCAAAGTCGCTATTCTATTTCATTTCCACGTTTACGTCCTTGTGCGGGAGTGGTGCCTCCCAAGTCACTGATGACAGATAAACAGTTGGTGCAGTTAATTTGTGCTTTTCGTTTATTTAATTCGCAGGTTGAGTTATCGCTCTCTACTCGTGAATCGGCTGAATTTCGCGATCATGCTATGTTGCTTGGTATCACCAGTATGTCGGCAGCTTCGAAAACCCAACCGGGAGGGTATGCGGATAATAAACCAGAATTGGAGCAATTTTCGATCAGTGATCAGCGAAGCGCGGCAGAGGTGGCGACTATTATTGAAGCTCGTGGACTTGCTGCGGTATGGCAAGACTGGCACTCGGTGTATTCTGGAGGGTATGTTTCACGTGAAACATTAACCAGTAAGAGTTTGTCATCACTTTGACGGATGCTTTGACACTTGAAGCTTAGTTAACTTAAAACTTAGTTAATATGTGTCTTTTAAGCTAAAAGCAATTCTCAAACGAAGCTTATTAAGTTGTTGAGATAAAGCACCAAGGTAATGAATAACTTTCTTGGTGCTTTTTTCATTTATTAGATAAGTAAGCCTGTTAACTGATAGCGATGAGTCACAAAGCGATTAAGCGGCTTGATGATATTTACCTAATAGCGCGTGATAAAAATCATCGTCATTTAGCGTACCAACAAGTTGCTGCTTATCGATGAGTAGGATAGGTAGACCGGTTTTGTAACGTATCTCTATCGCATCGCGCATACTGATTTCAGGGCTGGCCATCACTAAAGTGGTCGAGTTTAGTTCCGTGGTTGGCATTCCCGATTGCCAAGTCATCAGCTGTAATGAGGGTGGTTGATGATTAGTGCCAGTTAACTGCCAACCTTGTTCCTTATGTTCTAACCATAAATCACGTTGCGAGCAAACTTGCCAGCGTTGTTGATCTTGACTGAAAGAGGATGCGTCTTTCATTAACGAACGACCTTTCAGTACATTCAATGGATTGGTATGAGCGACGAAATCTTTGACGTATTGATTGGTAGGCGTTAACACAATCTCTTCTGGTGTACCATGTTGGATCAGCTCTCCTGATTCCATTATGGCAATATGGGTGCCGATTTTTAACGCTTCATCGAGATCATGGCTGACAAAGACGATGGTTTTATTGAGTTTCTTCTGTAAGCTTAATAGCTCATCTTGTAGCTGACTACGAATTAAAGGATCAAGAGCTGAGAATGGCTCATCCATTAATAGTATGTCGCTGTCCATGGCAAAGGCTCGGGCGAGTCCAACCCTTTGCTGCATTCCGCCTGAGAGTTCATGTGGGTATTTATCTTCCCACTCTTGTAGATCAACCATTTGTAGCTTTTCTCTGGCTTGCTGGCGACGTTGTTTTTTACCAACGCCCTGCATTTCTAAACCAAAAGCGACATTATCCAGCACGGTTAACCATGGCATTAAGGCGAACTTTTGAAATACCATCGAGACTTTATGCATTCTCAGTTGACGCAGTGTGGTTTGATTACAATCGGCTAGATTAATTGAATCCTGGCCATCTTGAACTTGTAGCGAACCACGAGACACCGAATTTAAGCCATTAATAGCGCGTAGCAAGCTTGATTTACCGGAACCAGACAGCCCCATGAGTACGCAAATTTCACCTTGTTCAACATCAAGGCTCACGTTATTCACGCCAACCACCGTGCCGGTTGCAGCATTAATTTCTTGGCGGGACTTGCCTTGATCGAGTAAATCCAATGCAGGTTGGGGATTGTCGCCAAAGACGACATCAAGGTTACGTATCGTGATCGCATTCATTAGCTGTTTTCCTTACGTTGCGGCGTTTTACATAAACGGTCAAGAATAATGGCAACCAATACAATGGCGAGACCGGCTTCAAAGCCTTGGGAAATATTAACCGTATTGAGGGCGCGAATGACGGGTTTACCAAGACCATCGGCACCGACTAAGGCTGCGATGACCACCATTGACAGCGAAAGCATAATACATTGGGTGATACCGGCCATGATACTGGGTAAAGCGGCGGGAAGTTCGACTTTAAACAACAGCTTCATTTTGCTAGCGCCAAAAGCTTTCCCTGCTTCAAGCAGCTCTTCTGGAACTCGTGTTACCCCTAAATAGGTCAGACGAATCGGGGCGGCAATGGCAAAAATAATCGTTGAGATCAGCCCCGGCACAATGCCAAGACCGAATAAAACTAGGGTCGGGATCAGGTAGACAAACGTTGGTACGGTTTGCATCAAATCAAGAATCGGTCTCAATAGGGTGTATAGCCAAGCTCGATGAGCAGCCATAATACCAATTGGTACGCCAATTAATACGGAAATCGTTGTTGCGGCAAACACCAAAACAAAGGTTTCCAGCATTTCTTGCCAGTAGCCAAGGTTAAGAATCAGTAGTAATGAAGCAATGATGAAAATGACCAGAGAGAAGCTGCGATGTAGCCACCAAGCCAAAGCGGCCGTGATCAAAATGGGAGCGGCTGGTGGCATGGCTTTAAATAGATCAATTAACAATAAAATACTACTTTCTAATACAAAAGCGATCACATCAAAAAATCGTTCTCCATGAATAGTCAGCCAGTCAACAAACGACTCCATCCATTGTCCGAGAGGAATTTTGTGTTCAGTAATCATAAGCATAGTTCCTTATTCACTTGGCGATGGCCGGTGAAGCTATCGCCACGCGAGGGGTAAAAATTAGCGAGATAAATATAGGTTTACAGCGGCAAGAGCTGGTTGGCCGTCAATGGTGGTTACATTGTTGAGCCAGCGGCTTAGTGTTTCAGGATTCGCTTGTAGCCATTGCTGAGCCGCTTGTTCAGGGGATTGATTTTGGTTGAGGATAGCATCCATTAACTCATTCTCACTTTCTAAGCTAAAGACGAGGTTAGTTAAGAAATTACCCACGTTTTCACATTCATTAAGGTAGTTTTGACGCACGTTAGTGTGAACACTTGCCCCACCGTAATTAGGACCAAAGTAATCATCACCACCACTTAAATAAACCATATCAACCATAGTATTCATTGGATGTGGTTCCCAGCCAAGAAAAGCCACCCATTGTTGACGACGTACAGAGCGTTGAATTTGTGAGAGCATGCCCGCTTCGCTCGATTCAACAATCGAAAACTCACCGAGGCCATAGGCGTCATCTTCAATCATAGACAGCAAGGTGCGATTGCCGTCATTGCCAGGCTCTAAGCCAAGGATTCGATTACGGAATTTATCACTGTGTTTGGCGAGATCGGCAAAAGAGGTAATACCTGCATCATAGACATACTGAGGGACGGCTAGGGTATACTTTGCGCCTTCTAGGTTAGCACGTACGGTTTCAACGGTCCCTGCTTCACGGTAACGGGCGATGTCGGCTTCCATGGTTGGCATCCAGTTGCCAAGGAATACGTCAATATCTCCATTAGCCATCGAAGAGTAGGTCACGGGTACGGAGAGTAATTGAGTGCGAGTCTGATAACCGAGTCCTTGCAGGATTTCACTTGCTACGGCGGTGGTGGCGGTAATATCTGTCCAGCCGACATCGGCAAAGCGAACCGTTTGACATTGGTTAGCATAAGCATTGAATGATAATGCAGCGACGGAGAGATAGGTGGTCATTTTAAGCATAATGTTTCCTTGTCATTGAACTATTTTCCTGAGAAGTTGAGCGTTCCATTGGTCGAATGGCTGCTCGGCTACGCTGTTTATTATGCCAACTGTCTGCAATCCACACAGGCGCGGATTCAGCAGGTAACAGCGATTTATTGAGGATCATATCAGCGGCACGTTCGGCAACCATGATTGTCGGAGCATTCAAATTACCGTTCGGTATGGTGGGGAAGATCGATGAATCGACAACTCTTAGCCCTTGAATACCAAACACTCGGCACTGGTTATCCACTACAGCCATGGCATCGTCAGCTGAGCCCATTTTGCAGCTACAAGAGGGGTGATAGGCACTCTCAACATTTTGTTTAACCCAATGATCAATCGCTTCATCGCTGCTAATGGATAAACCGGGTTGAATCTCTTCACCACGATAGTCATCTAATGCGGGCTGCGCGAGTAACTCACGGGTTAAGCGAATGCAATCTCGCCAATCTTGAATATCTTGTTGGTGTGATAAATAACGGAACAGAATCGCTGGCTTTTGCTTTGGATCGCTGGAGCGAATCCAAACCCGGCCGCGACTGTGTGGTTTATTGGGACCAACATGCACTTGAAAGCCATGACCATCAAACGCGGTTTGGCCATCGTAACGCATCGCGGCTGGTAAAAAGTGGTATTGAATATTTGGCCATTTGAGTCCAGCGCGTGAGCGAATAAAGCCACAAGATTCAAAATGGTTGGTTGCCCCTAGGCCTTGTTTAGTCAAGATCCACTGGGTGCCGATTATCCCTTTGCTGATTAAACCGAGTTTGCTGTTTAACGTGATTGGTTGTTGGCAGCGATACTGAAAATAAACTTCTAAGTGATCTTGCAGGTTTTCACCCACGCCGGGTAGTTCGTGTTGCACCTTAATGCCAGCACTCTCTAATACATCACGAGGGCCAATCCCCGATAATTGCAGTAATTGTACGGAACCAATTGAGCCAGCGCTGGAAATGACCTCTTGATTAGCAAACGCCACTTGGGTTTGGCCGCCTTTTTCAAATTCGACGCCAATCGCGCGTTTATCTTTGAGTAGTACTTTACGCGTCAGTACGCCTTTAAGCAGGGTTAAGTTAGGTCGAGCTAAAGCACGTTTTAAATAGGCATTGGCGGTTGAAGCGCGCACTCCGTTCTTAACCGTCATGTGCATTGGCCCAAAACCTTCTTGTTGGTAGCCATTGTAATCATCGGTTTTCGGGTAGCCGGCTTGTTCGCCAGCATCGATGAAGGCTTGGTAAAGTGGGTTGAGCGTCATCTCGTTACCGTTGCAGGTCGCCACTGGACCGTCACCGCCTCGATAGGTATCCGCTCCTTGACTCCATGATTCGGCACGTTTGAAGTAGGGTAAACATGAGGCGTAACCCCAGCCTTGTGCTCCGTGCTGTTGCCACTCATCAAAGTCGCAAGCATGGCCTCTGACATAAACCATGCCGTTGATGGAAGAGCTGCCCCCTAAGACCTTGCCGCGTGGACAATGCAGTTGTCGGCCATCGAGTCCGGGTTCGGCGAGAGATTCAAATTGCCAAGCGTATTTAGCGCTGTTCATCGGATAAGACAGGGCGGTTGGCATTTGGATAAAAATGCTTTTATCACTGCCGCCGGCTTCAAGTAATAACACCGAGTTATCTGGATGTTCACTTAATCGATCCGCTAACACACATCCTGCTGATCCGGCACCGATAATAATATAGTCATAATGCTGTTTCATGATCACTCCTTAAGCATAAGGGCCGACGAAGTCATCGAGTTCGATTAACACGCTTTTGGTTTGGGTATAGTGAGATAAGGTTTCGATACCATTCTCTCTTCCTACGCCCGATAGTTTGTAACCACCGACAGGCATTTGCGCTGGAGAGTCTCCCCATGTATTGATCCAGCAAATACCGGCTTGTAGCTGGTGGATAACACGATGAGCGCGAGAAAGGTTTTGGGTAAACACCCCAGCGGCTAAGCCGTAATCGGTGTTATTAGCCCGTTGAATAACTTCTTGTTCATCCACAAAGCTCAGTACCGCCATTACTGGGCCAAAGATCTCCTGTTGGACAAAGGCCATTTCATCGTCACAATCGATAAACACAGTAGGGGCAACAAAGTAACCGTTGGCGCATGAACCTTCTGTGACCGCTTTTCCACCGGTGAGCAGGGTGGCTCCACTTTGTTTGGCGCTGTCTATCGCTGACAGCACTTTGTCAAAATGTTGTTGAGAGATCAGCGAGCCTACTTGAGTATTTGGATCCATCGGATCGCCAACAACCAGGGCTTCCGTGCGCGCTTTAAGTTGTTCAATAAATGCTGGATAAATGGATTGATGAACAAATACCCGAGTGCCGTGAGTACACACTTCGCCTTGGGTATAGAAATTAGCGGTCATCGCCGCTGAGACGGCTTGGTCGAGCTTAGCATCATCAAAAATGATCAAGGGGGATTTACCGCCCAGCTCCATGGTCACTGATTTTAACGTTTTAGCGCTATCGGCCATCACCGCTTTACCGGTTCCACTTTCCCCAGTGAAAGACACTTTTGCTATCTCAGGGTGAGCGGTGAGCATTTGTCCTACTCGGGCATCTCCTTGCACTACGTTGAACACGCCATCCGGTAAACCGGCTTGTGTAAAAATTTCGGCCAGTTTGAGTACGCTGAGCGGCGTTTCTTCTGATGGTTTAAAAATCATGGCATTACCCGCTGCTAAAGCGGGGGCTGATTTCCACATCGCAATTTGGATAGGATAGTTCCAGGCGCCAATCCCTGCGCAAATACCCAGCGGCTCTTTGCGGGTATAAAAGAATTGGCTGTTTGAGAGTGGTTGCTGCTCACCCTGCAGCGTTGGGGCTAGGCCGGCAAAGTACTCGATCACATCGGCGCCCGTGGTGATATCAACGGCAAGTGCTTCTTGAATCGGTTTGCCGGTGTCTTGGACTTCGAGTTTGGCTAACTCATCATTACGCTCACGGAGTATCGCGACCGCTTTTAACAAAATTCGGCTACGCTCGGTCGCGGTCATGGCTGACCAAATCGCAAATCCTCGTTGAGCGGAATCAATCGCCGCTTGCACGTCGCTGGTGCTAGCTTGACCTAAAATGGCCAGTGGCTCTCCGGTTGCGGGGTTGTAGCTGGTGAAAGTTTCTCCCGATGACGCATAGCAAAGCGCGCCATCGATATAAAGTGAAGCGATTTCCATATAAAGACCTATTGAGTAAGTGCTGCATGTTGAGCGAGTTGTTGTTGTAAGTAATCGTTAATTAAGTGCTGGGCTTGGTCGGCATTAATCCCGTTGGGATTAAGCGCACCACGTAGCCAGAAACCATCGATTAGAGCGGCGATGCCCTGCGCAACTCGTTGGGCATGAGCTTTGGGGAGTAATGCTTTGAGTTCAATGTGTAAATGAGAAATTAGCCGTTTTTCATTCACCCGTTGTAAACGGTTGAGTTGTGGGTCATGCATTGAATATGACCAGAAAGCTAACCAAGTTTTGACGACGTGACTTTGGGTTTGAAAGCCGGCGAAATTGGCTTGCACGATGGCATTAATTCGCGCTTGATGAGCGTCCTTTTTGAGTTTGCTTAACGCATTCGTCACGGTGAGTGAGTGCTCACGAAGGATAACGCGCATGGTTTCTTCTAATAAGCCGTGCTTACCACCAAAATAATGATTAATGATCCCGGTTGATACCCCAGCTTGGCGGCTGATCAAGGCAATGCTAGCAGCGTGTAATCCAACTTGTTCAATCACCGTCATGGTGGCCTGTACGAGTTGTGGTTTTCGTATGTCAGGCATTCCAATCTTAGGCATTAACACTCCCTGTTATCTTTAATTGAACGATTAGTTAACAATAACTTTACTCAAATAATCGTTAGATCTCAAACTATTATTTTTGTTTTACATAGAGGGGTGGTAAGAATTGGTTTTATTTTTGCTTTTAAATCAAATGGTTATTTTATTTTTTTGTTTGTTGAGTTTTTATTAATAATTAGAGGTGTTTTAGTCTATTGAAGTGTTTATATCCATCCTACTTGAAGCTGCACTCCACGTTGTTTGGCGATAGATAAGAGATGAGTATAAAAAATCCCTTAACCAAGAGGTTAAGGGATTAAAATGAAAGCTTAGCCGAGAGAATAGAACACGAAGCAAATTGGTGTAACCAGAGTGGTTGGTTTCAGCGTTCAGACTGGTTGACACTCGGATTTATCCGCTTATAGAGTGAGTGGCTTTTTCTAACCAGAGTTTCACCTCGCCCTCGACCAGTGGGCTAATGTCGCGCCACACCTTCTGGTGGTAGTCATTAAGCCAAGCAATCTCATGCGCGGCTAACAGGCTAAAATCAATCACTCTTGTATCGATTGGGCAACGAGTCAGCGCTTCAAAGCCAAGCATGTTTTTATCCCCTTGGGTTGGGATCTCAACCACTAACTCAAGATTTTCAATCCGAATGCCAAACTCGTCAGCTCGGTAATAACCAGGCTCGTTAGACAGCACCATACCAGGACGTAAAGCGACGGGGTTATGGACTTTGCTGATCCGTTGTGGCCCTTCATGGACACTTAAAAAGTGTCCGACACCATGGCCTGTACCGTGATCGTAATCGTAGCCTTCGGCCCATAAATATTGGCGTGCAAGCGCATCCAGTTGATGGCCGCAAGTCCCTGCTGGAAAGCGAGCTTGAGCTAAGGCGATATGCCCTTTAAGCACGAGCGTAAACTGGTGTTTCATCTCTGCGCTTGGCTGACCAATCGCAATGGTACGCGTGATATCGGTAGTACCGTCGAGATATTGACCGCCTGAATCAACTAAGTACAAACTATTTAAACTAAGCTCACCGGGCTGCGGCTGATTGAGGTGATTATAGTGACACATTGCCGCATTACTGCCAGCGGCAGAAATCGTATCAAAGCTAAGATCGGCCAGTGTTGGGTCTTGAGCGCGGAAAGCGTAAAGTTGGTCGGCTAACTGGGCTTCATTGTAGAGACGACCAGCGGCGACCTCATGGTCTAGCCAAGCGAGAAATTTACTCATCGCCACCCCATCACGGATATGACAGGCTTTCATTCCTGCTACTTCCGTTGGGTTTTTGGCCGCTTTGGGCAGTAAGCATGGATCGCTATCATTGATCAGCTTGGCGCCAGCATTTTGTAATACCAGCGTAAACCACGCATTACTGGTGTTCGGGTCGAGCATCACTGTGCGGTCAGTAAGTTGTTCTAATCTGGATGGTAAGTGGTCCGGATGATGGACACGTACGCCTGCGCCGACGTGTTGATTAAAGCCGCTCGCTAAACGTGCTGGGTCGAAGAAAAAATCAACGCTCGCATCAGCATGAATGATCGCGTGTGAGAGCAAAACCGGCAGGCGAGCCACATCGAGTCCACGAATATTTAATAGCCAGCAAATAGAATCCAGCTCAGTAAGAATTGCGCAGTCGGCTTTTTTAGCCTGCAATAGATTAGCAATGGATTCGCGTTTTGTCTGACAATCTATCCCTACTTGATCCACGGACATCAAGCGCATGGCCGAGGTCACTGGTGCTGGGCGATCATGCCACAAGCAATCAATCGGGTTTTCGGTTATTGCCACTAGTGTATATTCACCAGCTAACCGTTGTTGAGCGCTGGTTAACCAGCTTGCTCGATGCATTCTTGGGTCATAACCGATTTTACTGCCTTTAGGGAGCTGTTCGGTGATCCATTGCAAATAAGGCTCTTCAATTAAATGGCGATATTGAAAAATGTCGCCAGGTACTTGCTTAGGTACCTGCACTGTATAGCGGCCATCGGCGAAGATAGCGGCATTATCGTGTGTGATCACGGCGGCACCGGCCGAGCCAGTAAAGCCAGTAACCCACTCTAAGCGTTCGTTTTGAATCGGTACGTATTCACCGAGATACTCATCTTCGTGAGGGACAATCAGGGCATCTAAGCCTTGTTGAATCAGCCAATGGCGCAGTCCAGTAATACGTTGAGCAATGGGGTGTGACATGAGGGTAATCCTTGTTAACGGTCCTTGATAAAGGCTCATGGCGAGTGAAAGCCAGAGATAATATAAGCTACCTCTTTTGCTATAGGGGTGCAAATCTGTCTGATTTCGCTCATTAGGTAAGCCTTAATTGGTTCGCTTTCTGAACTTATCTCCGCTCGCTATTCAGCACCATAACCGTGTTGGCGAAGATGGGTGGTTTTGCTGTCGATAATTTGTCGTAACCAACTGAGCGCAGGGTCGTCTTCTCGATCACGGTGCCAAAAGAGTGTGTAAGCCATCGGTGGAAATTCTAATGGGATGGGGAGGACCACCAGATTCATCTGCCGAGCAATCATGTAAGTAAAGTGTCGCGGGGCGGTAAACACAAAGTCAGTATAAGTGCATAAGCTAGCAGCACTATTAAAATCGGGTACTGTGATAGCAATGTCTCGTTCTAAGCCGACATCAGCGAGTCGATAGTCGAGTAACCAACGATCGTTGCCATCACAACGCACTTGAACGTGGCGTAAAGAGAGGTAACTATCCAAATTCCATGTACGTTGCAATACGGGATGATCTTGGCGAACGGCACACATCTGGGTATCGCGAAAAACTTCCTGCTCACAAATGTCTTTCGGAGGCAGCATGGTTAGGCGTGCATCATTAATATCGATGTCTTTGCCTGTGATCCCTAAATCTAATTCGCCGAGTTGTAATTTTTTGAAGGTTTGATCGCTCCACGCATGAGTACTGATATTCAGTTTCGGTCCCTGACTAAAAATAGCCGGTAAGACGTGGGGCAGAATTAGCGAGTACACACTTTCTACCGCCGCAATGTGAAAGCGATATTCACTCGATTGGGGATCAAACACTTCCGGCTGGTTAATTAACTCTAACTGATTGACCAAAATATCCAATTTAGGTTTAAGAAATAAGGATTTAGGTGTGGGTTTTAATCCATATGAGTGACGAATAAACAACGGATCATCAAATTGAATACGCAATTTGGCCAGTGATTTACTGACTGCCGATTGACTAAGACAGAGTCGACTTGCAGTACGGGTCACGCTGAGCTCTTCGATCAATACTTTTAAACAAACCAATAAATTGAGGTCGAGGCGCGCTAAGCTTTCAATCTTCATCTGTTTTTCCATTTTGGAATAATGGTGATGATTATACGCCATTTCTATTCATATCTGTTTGCCGTTATGATAAGTACCTCTTAATTTATACCCTTATTGATGTGGAATACTTCCGTGAACGTGACTGCTTTACCGACACCAAGTCGCTTGCAAATGGTGCTACTGACCCTGTTAGTGCTGTTTAGCCCTTTGGCGATTGATATTTATTTACCTGCTTTACCGAAAATTGCCCAAACGTTTCACGTGGAACATGCATTAGCACAAGATACGATCACTTGGTTTTTATTTGCGATGGGCGTCGGACAACTGTTCGCTGGACCCCTCGCAGATAAATATGGACGTCGAACTGTTGCATTAGTTGGAATCAGCATTTATACCTTGAGCGCTTTATTGGCGTGGAGTGCACAAAGTATTGAATGGATGCTGATTGCTCGGTTGTTACAAGGCTTAGGTGCGTGCGCGACATCGGTAGCAGCCTTTGCAACAGTTCGCGATCTTTTTGGCCCAGAACGCAGTGGAAAAATGATCAGCTACTTAAATGGTGCGATCTGTTTTATTCCGGCATTGGCGCCTATTTTGGGCAGTTGGTTAACCCAGCAATTCGGCTGGCGCGCTAATTTTAGTTTCATGGCGGGTTTTGCGATGACGATTGGGTTGCTGATCCTGTTTAGTATGAAAGAAACCAACCCCACGACCGAAAAGCAAGCTTACTTTGCTTGGTCTCGTTACTGGTCAGTATTAAAAACCCCTTCGTTTCTGTTTCATGCGTCGTTATGTATGCTCGCGATGGCTGTGATCCTTGCTTATGTCGTTTCTGCGCCTTTAATACTGATGGATCGTTTAGGCCTGAGTATGAACCAGTTTACTTTTTGGTTTGGAATTAACGCGTTAGTGAATATTATCGCTTGCTTATCGGCTCCGAAAGTGATGGATCGGGTTGGTACGCATCGCACGTTGGTGTTGGGAATTATCGCCCTGCTGGTGGGTGGTAGCGTGATGGTGATGTTAGCTGAGGTTGCCACTGCATTAGCATTTATGTTGCCAATCTTTATTTCATCAATAGGCTTTGCATGGATTCTCGGTGCAGCAGCAGGCAAAGCGTTAGCTCCGTTTGGTGACCGAGCGGGTACCGCAGCCGCTTTATTAGGATTATTCCAAATGAGTGGTTCAGGTTTACTGGTTGGTACACTACAACGTTTAAGTTTTGAACCACAAATCTTGATAGCTTTGCATATGTGGTTGGTGGCTCCAGCACTGATCATTTTGTTTTCAAAAGTTGGTCGTCGTTGGCATCAATGGGTGCTCAATTCTTAATAGTTATCGGGTACGCTACAAGATAGGCGCTCAGAACATGCCATGTTTGGCCTGAAAATAGACAGGTTAGCTATTTTCTAAAGGGTGGAAGATGTGTATATTGTTCACTCTTACTTTTGAACGATATTTTTGGAATACGATACGATGTCAATGACCACTTATGAAATGGCTCGCATTTGGGAACAGCTGGATGAATCACCAGAAAAAGTGATGTTTGGCAAGTTGCTCAATGAACTGGGTAACCAAAGTAGTGAACGTATTCGTAGTGCAGCTAAGCAAGTACCGGTTCCTGTATTGCGTGACTTGGTTTATCAATTTGAACAGGTCATAGAGGCTCGCAAGGGAGAGCAAGTGGAATTGCTGGCCAAGCAACTTTCTGAGCAAGGCATTTCTGCGCAAGATCTGTTGAACTACCTCAATAAATAAACATCAGCACCGTTTATCATCAATCACCCCAATCGTTCAGGTTGGGGTGATTGCGTTTTAGGGATTGACGTTGCGGTTAATCGGGTTTTGCAACGAGATTAAGGTTTCGGTCGATTGCACTTCATCAATCGCTTGTAGCTTATCGATCAATACATACTGTAGCTCTTCAATCGATTTACACATTAATTTGACAAAAATATTGTAAGCGCCCGTCGTGTAGTAAGCTTCAACCACTTCTTCTAACGCATTCAACTTAGCCAGCGCAGAGTGATAATCACGAGCAGCGTTAAGATTAATGCCAATGAAACAACACACGTCGTAACCGAGTTTTTTGGTATTGACTACTACTTCAGTGCCTTGGATAACCTCGGCCGCTTTCATTTTCTCGATTCGCACATGAATCGTGGCGGGACTGACCGAAAATTGTTTGGCCATCTCAGCGTAAGGGGTGCGTGCGTCATCCATTAAAATTTTTAAAATGGCGCGATCTAAATCATCTAATTTTGTTGAAGCGGTTTGCATATCCATTCCTAAATTCAGCGTTAGGCGATGGGCCATCTGCCGTTGATAGACCCTTTGGGTTGAAGCGGTAGCGCTATGATTATCCGACTTATTGTATGAGCTAAATAGGTTGGCCTACAGCATCAGCTCTGTTGGATATAGCATTATTTACCGTTGCTGCCAACTGTGGTTTGATTCAACGCCTTAAGCGGAACGAGCGGACTTGTGAAAATATCGCGGTTCCGTTGAAAATTCGCTACACTGAGCGCTGTTTTTTCTCTCTGGAGTGACCCTTTGCAGCTACAACTGATATGTGAAGCCCCACAGCGCTCGTCAGAGCTTGAGCAACTGGCGCAGCGCTGGCAACTGACCCATAGTAACGACAGTGTCTTTGCCTTGGTGTTGACCGAGCAGCGTTTAGAGCTACGTAAAACGGATGAGCCAAAGTTGGGCGCGATCTACGTCGATTGGGTAACCGGTGCTGTCGCTCATCGACGCAAATTTGGTGGCGGTAAAGGGCAGTCGATAGCCAAAGCGGTTGGCTTAAATAAAGGTATGGTCCCGACGATATTAGATGCAACCGCTGGCTTAGGTCGAGATGCGTTCGTTCTCGCTTCATTAGGTTGTCGAGTACAAATGGTCGAGCGTCATCCTGTGGTGGCGGCTTTGCTTGACGATGGGTTAGCCCGCGCCAAACAAGACCATGAAATTGGTCCGTGGGTCAGTCAGCGGGTAACGCTGCTCCATGCATCGAGTCATGCGGCTTTGCAGCATTTAGCTCTCGACAGTCAGTTTGAGCAACCGGATGTGGTGTATCTCGATCCTATGTATCCACATCCAGAACATAAGAAAAAAACCGCACTCGTTAAAAAAGAGATGCGAGTTTTTCAATCTCTGGTTGGCGCTGATCATGATGCTGATGAGCTACTGGCTCCCGCATTGCAATTAGCCAGTCAGCGGGTAGTGGTCAAACGGCCGGATTACGCTCCTTGGTTAGCGGAACAAAAACCGAGTATGGCGATTGAAACCAAAAAAAATCGCTTTGATGTTTATGTACTTGCCGCCATGCAAGCAAATAATCGGTAGATTGGAGAAAAAATCGCCTTGCCTTCGTCAATGGTTCGCGGTATATCTAACTGCGAATTATTAGCATTATTAGTCGGAGTTGTGTTTCTTATGGTAAAGCGCTTATGTAAATTAAATCGTCATGATATTCGTGCTTCACTGGGAGACATTCATCGTTTAGTGGCGCAAACCAATTACGTTTGTGGTTCGTGCGCTCGTAGCTCTGCTGAAAAAGGGGCTTTGTGCAAGCCACAGCCATTACTAAAAACGGTTAAGCAGAGTCAAACCGTAGCGGCGTCGGTATCCGGTCAGGTTGAAAATTCGGCTTTAACACTGAATAAAAAAACGCTGAAAAAGCAGAAGAAGTATCAGAAAAAATTAGCCAAAGTATTAAAAAAGCAGCGTAAATTACTCAAAAAACAACATGCCATAAACGCAAAATTTGCTCAGTTGCCGGTTCATCCAGCTAATCCGGTACTTCAGTTGGCTCAAGTTCATTAAATCTTCTATCGGGCAGGTTTTCCGCCGTATTGATTAGCGCAGACTGACTGGTTCGTTCTGCGCTTTTTGCGGTTTATTTGCTGAGAGTGGTCGCATATTGTGTCGCGACTCGACGTTTCACCCAAGTTTCGTTCACCCACAATGACAACAAAATAATCGCGCCGCCCACCGATAAGCGCAACAGATCCGCCTCTCGGTTCCAAATCACGATATTCACCACTAATCCTGCTGGTACTAACGCGTTATTCATGATCGCTAATGCCCCCGCATTCACCAGACAAGCGCCCTTGTTCCAAACAAAATAGCCAAGCCCTGAAGCGATAAGACCAAGATAAATTAGGACACTCCATTGCAATGTGTTGGTGGGGAGTTTCTCCGTATTTCCTAAGAGTAAGAAAGCCACGCTCGCTACCACTAACGCGCCGAGATAAAAATAACCAAATACCGTATGTTGTGATAACTGAACGGGCTCTTTTTCCATGACATATTTATAGCCAACTTGGCCCAGTGCAAAACAGAGGTTGGCCCCTTGCACGACTAAAAAGCCACTTAAAAAATGTTCATTGATCCCTGAGAATTGAATAAATGCTGTACCGAGCACGGCAATCGCGGCGGTTAATAAATACCAAGGAGAGAAGCGTCCTTTCAACCCGTCATAAATGAGCGTGACATAAATCGGCGTAAAGATGGTAAACAGCAGCACTTCAGGGACAGAAAGTAACAAAAAGGACTGGTAATAAAAGCAGTACATTAAACCTAACTGAATGCCACCAATCGCCATTAACTTAGCGATCAGAGGCCATGGTACCTGTTTGATTTTTAAGAAAGGTAAAAAAACAAGACTAGCAAGGGCCACTCGCATCCAAACGGAAAACCAAGCATCAACTTGACCGGCAAGATAAACGCCAATCAAGCTGAATGAGAAGGCCCAAAGTAGGGTCACCGCAGATAAGTAAAGCATAAGATGTAATCATGGATAAAACGTGTCTGCAGTGTAGCTGAGTTTTTAAGGCTCGTCAGTCGTTGAGTGGTACTACCAACATGTCCACAGGTGAGCAGTTGATCAGCTGACGAGTGGAGGAAAGGATCTTACTCCAGAAGTCTTGATGATGGCCACACACCACGAGATCAATATTGAACTCGCCAATGGTATCACACAGCTCATTACTCAAATCGCCACTGCCGACTAAGGTGTGCTTAATCGGGTAATTGGCGTAAGTGGCCAATTCTTGTAACTGTTTTTGCGCTGTTTCCATCGAGTGGTGCTGAGTTTCCGCTAAGTTAATATCAATCAATCCCGTATACAGTTCAGCATAATTGACATCGATATGAATAAAAGAGATCTCCGCATTCAGCGGCTTGGCCAGTGCGACGGCTTTATCGATCAAGAGTTTGCTGTCTTCCGACAGATCGACCGCAACCAAAATATGTTGATAACTCATTATGCTCTCTCCTTGCTGATGACATGATTAGGTTAGCACTTTGAGCAAGACATTTTTGCTAAAGTGATCTCATATCTATCGTCACTCGTAATGGTAAAAGCGCAATAAAGCGGGATCATGGTATAGTGATCAGAGTCATAGACCAAACCATTAGGAGTCATCGATGCTTTCACCTGCCATGATTGATCATTTGAATGAGCAAATTAATCTCGAATTTTTTTCATCCAATCTATACTTACAAATGAGTGCTTGGTGTGAAGACAAAGGATTTGAAGGTGCTGCTGAATTTTTACGGGTTCATGCCGTAGAAGAAATGCAGCACATGCAGCGTCTGTTCACTTACGTGAGTGAAACTGGCGCAATGCCAATCCTTGGTGCGATTGCTGCACCGAAACATGATTTTGCCAGCTTAGGGGAAGTGTTTCGTGAAACTTATGAACACGAACAGATGATTACCCAAAAGATCAACAAACTGGCTCATGTTGCGTTTACCGCACAAGATTACTCAACGTTTAACTTCCTTCAGTGGTATGTGGCGGAGCAACATGAAGAAGAGAAGTTGTTTAAAGGGATTTTAGACAAGCTAGAACTGGTCGGCGAAGATGGAAAAGCGTTGTTCTTTATCGATAAAGATCTAGCAGCATTAGCCAAAGCAAGCTCATCGTCGGTAATGGGTGCCCCTGCTGAGTAACCTCAGCAAAAAGAAAAACTGAAGCGCAAGTGGTCGTCTTTTTTTCTGGGCATGCTTACATGAGATGTAGGGAGGAAAGATGATCAGTGGAGATACTATTTTACTTGGGCTCATGATAGTGACGGGCATTAATATCGCTAGATACTTAACCGCGTTACGTTCGCTCATTTATATCATGCGTGAAGCTCATCCATTGTTGTACCAACAAGTGGATGGACGAGGATTCTTTAGCACTCAAGGTAACGTGACCAAGCAAGTACGTTTGTATCATTACCTGAAGAGCAAAGAGTATCACCACCATCATGATCCCGTCTTTACCGGAAAATGTTCCCGAGTAAGAGAGCTCTTTGTATTGTGCTGCGCTTTAGTTATGGTGACCTCATTGGCGGCTTTTGTTCTCTAAGGGGATGGATTGGCAAGCCAGACGTTTATCGTTAGAATAGTCACCCTAGTAAGGATGTGCTGGTCGCACATCCTTTTTTTATTCCCGTGAGAGTAGTGGATGAGTGAACAAGTAGACGTGATTGTCATTGGTGCTGGTGCCGCAGGGTTAATGTGCGCGGCGCAAGCGGCGCAGCGTGGTCGTCAAGTATTAGTGATGGATCACGCCAAAAAACCGGGCCGGAAAATTTTAATTTCCGGTGGCGGGCGATGTAATTTTACCAATTACGATGTCTCGGCAGCGAACTACTTGTGCCGTAATCCACATTTCGTAAAATCAGCGTTATCCCAGTACAGCAACTGGGATTTTATCTCACTGGTCAGTAAACACGGTATTGCGTTTGAAGAGCGTGAACATGGCCAGCTGTTTTGTGTCGATTCAGCGAAAGAGATTGTTAACCTATTACTGACCGAGTGCGATCAGCCAACGCTGAAGCAGCGCTATCAAGTTGATATCCAAACCATTAGTCAAACCGCGGACGGCTTTGTACTGCAAACCTCACAAGGTACTTGGCAGTGTCAATCGCTGGTGATTGCCACTGGAGGATTGTCAATGCCTAAATTAGGGGCAACGCCGTTTGGCTATAAAGTGGCGGAGCAATTTGCGATTCCTGTATTGCCAACCTGTGCGGGTTTGGTGCCATTTACTCTGCATGTTGCCGATAAAGAGGCCTTGGCTGAGCTGTCAGGAATTGCGCTGCCGGTTGAGATCCTCGCCCGCTGTGGCACCAGTTTTAAAGAAGCCTTGCTGTTTACTCATCGCGGCCTATCAGGGCCTGCGGTGCTGCAAATTTCCTCTTATTGGCAGCCAGGCCAAACCCTGAGCATTAACTTATTGCCCAATGTGGATGTGGATCATGCCTTAGCCGAGGCTCGTGAACAGCACCCTAATCAAACGTTAAAAACGACCTTGTCGCGCTTATTGCCTAAGCGTTTGGTTGAAGTGCTGATTGAGCGTGGTTTATTGGTCGATAAACCGATGAAACAGCTAACCCCTACTGTGCTGAAACAAACGGCGCAAGCCTTGCAAGAGTGGCAAATTGTCCCTAACGGAACGGAAGGGTATCGCACGGCGGAAGTGACCTTAGGTGGTGTGGATACCGACTGGCTGTCTTCTAAAACCATGGAATGCAAAACCGTACCCGGTTTGTTTTTTGTCGGTGAAGTGATGGACGTGACGGGCTGGCTCGGTGGGTATAATTTCCAATGGGCTTGGTCGAGCGGCTATGTTGCGGGTCAATGGGTGTAATACCTGACCCGCTGCGCTGGTGGGTTTTATGGCCGTGCTTTTCTTGGCTTAGTGCGGGCTGAGAATTTCATTTGCTGAATCACTAACCCGCTAATAATAAACACTAAACCGATAATGGTGGTGGGATGAATGCGCTCACCGATAATGGTCGCCAATAAAATCAAAGAGATAAATGGCGAGGCAAAAATAAGATTACTGATCCGCGCGGTATTTTGAGTACTTTTCAAAGCGCTCAGCCAGAGCACAAAGGTAATTCCCATCTCAAATAAGCCCACATAGCTCACCGCCAGCCAGCCTTGCCATGAAATAGTTAGCCATGAGGCTCCCTCATAAAGGCTTAAACCCATCGCGCAGGGAATAGCAACCAGAAAGCCGAGCAGTAGGCCAACCACCGGATCCGCTTGGTTCTTGGTATTTAAAATCCAATATCCTGCCCATAATAACGTTGAGCATAAAGCCAGAGTGACGCCAAGTGGGCTTTCAAATTGTAATTCCAGTAAGTTGCCTTGAGTGGCAATCACCAATACGCCAAAATAACTTGCTGCGCAGGCGAGCCAATCTTGCTTGCGGATCGTTTGGCCTAGAAATAGCGCCGCCATTAAGGTGAGTGTAATTGCCCAACTGTAGTTAATCGCTTGTGCTTGAGAGGCGGGCAGTAAAGCGTAGGCTTTAAAGAGCAATAAATAATAGGCGAGCGGATTAATCAAACCGAGCAAGCAATAGTAAAACGGATTGGCGATAAAGGTCGGGACAAGCTGTGCCAGTTTACCTTGTAGGCCACAAATGATGGCTAAGGTACAAGCCGAGACGATGCTTGCCATGGTCAGCATTTGAATTGGGGTCAGCTCGGTTAAGGTGAGTTTGAACGCGGTCGCGACCGTTGACCAAAGTAACACGGCGGATAACGCCAGTCCAAGCGCTCGGCGCTCATTCATGCTTCTACTCCTTGCTAATGGTTAGCGACCTTGATTGGCAGCCCGCACTGTGACACGTCATTGTGTGGCTAGTTTGTGCAAAGTGCTAATCTACGGTGGAAAAACCAGTCAGTAAACTGGACATTTATCCAGTATCACCATACCATTTTTAATTAAAGTGATAATTGATGAAGTGCTTGATATGCAATGGTTCATGGAACATGCGACGACTTGGCTGGCGGCGCTCTCTGCCGCTGGCGTTGCCGCGATTACCACTGGCTGGTGGGTAAAACAGAAAATGCAGTTCTCACTGCAACTATTAGAGCAGCAATTAGCGAGCGAAGCCCGTTGGCATCAACAACAAAAAACGCAGCTAGAGCAGTCGTTACAGCAAGCTCAGCAAGAGTTAGATGAGCTTGATCAGCAGCGTGATAAAGCGGAATTTGAGTTAAAACAAGCGCATGGCAAGATGATGGCGGTGATGGAAAAATTACGCCATTTTGAAGCGATCAAACAAGAGCGTTTGGCTTATGCTGAGCAATTGAACCAGATGCGCGATCTCAAAACTCAATTGGAAGTGCAACTCCATGAGCAGCAAGCCCGACATGAGCAGCAACTCGCAGCCAGTCAAGATAAGCTGCAATTGCTTGAGCGAGCTGAAGAGCGTTTAAAGCAGCAATTTGAGCAACTTGCTAATCAGGTATTTGAACACAAAACTGCAAAAGTTGATGCGCAAAACCAACAGAGTTTAGCTGGGCTGCTTAATCCACTGAAAGAGCAGCTCGAAGGGTTTAAAAAACAGGTCAATGACAGTTTTAACCAAGAAGCGAAAGAGCGGCATACCTTAGTACATGAGCTGCGTAACTTGCAGCAATTGAATGAGCAAATGGCCAAAGAAGCGCTCAACCTCACCCAAGCCTTAAAAGGGGATAATAAACAACAGGGCAATTGGGGCGAAGTGGTGCTTGCTCGGGTATTGGCAGAATCAGGTTTGCGCGAAGGGCATGAATATCACACCCAAGTCAGCCTACAAAATTCCGCTGGGAAACGTTATCAACCCGATGTGATCGTCCATTTACCACACAATAAGCAAGTGGTGATTGATTCAAAAATGGCACTGGTGGCTTACGAGCGCTACTTTAATGCCGAGACCGATAGTGAACGCGATCGTGCTCTGCACGACCATTTATCGGCGCTGCGTAATCACCTGAAAGGCTTGAGTCAAAAAGATTATCACCAGTTGAAAGGGCTACACAGTTTAGATTATGTGCTGATGTTTATTCCGGTCGAGCCGGCCTTTCAGGTGGCGATTCAAGCGGATCCAAGCCTAGTCAAAGATGCCCTTGAGCAAAATATTATTTTAGTCAGCCCAACCACTTTATTAGTAGCGCTACGTACCATTGATAACCTCTGGCGTTATGAACGTCAAAATCAAAATGCGCAAGAGATCGCAGAACGAGCCAGTAAATTGTACGATAAGCTGCGTTTGTTCGTAGAAGATATGCAAGGTTTAGGCGGTGCACTGGATCGCGCTAATCAGAGCTATCAATCGGCTATGAATAAACTGGCGACAGGGCGTGGTAATGCGATACGTCAGGCGGAAAGTTTTAAGCAGCTTGGGGTGGAGATTAAACGTTCGATAGCGAGTGAGTTGGTGGAACAAGCGCAGCGTGAATCGGATCCTGATTTTGCGCCTTTACTAGAAAGACATCCCACTGAGGATAAAGTAAACTAATCGTCCGCAGTTGCAGTTTAGGTGTAAGACTGCCCAAGAGGAATAACAATGACGGATATCAGCGTGCAAACCAATACAACAATAGACAATCAAGAAACCACCCATTTCGGTTTTACTACCGTCGCCAAAGACGAAAAAGTCACCAAAGTGGCGCAAGTATTTCATTCTGTCGCTGCCAAATACGACATCATGAATGACATGATGTCTGGTGGTATTCATCGCTTATGGAAGCGTTTTACGATTGATTGTGCGGGTGCGCGTCCTGGACAGAAAATTCTTGATCTCGGCGGTGGTACGGGGGATTTAACTGCCAAGTTTTCGCGTATTGTCGGTGAAAAAGGCCATGTGATCTTAGCGGACATTAATAATTCAATGCTCAATGTGGGCCGTGATAAGCTGCGCGATCGAGGCATTGTCGGTAATGTGCACTATGTGCAAGCTAATGCCGAAGAATTGCCGTTTCCCGATAATTACTTTGACTGCATCACGATCAGTTTTTGTTTGCGTAATGTGACCGATAAAGATCAAGCGCTACGCTCGATGTATCGAGTATTAAAACCGGGTGGTCGTTTACTCGTGCTCGAATTCTCTAAACCTGTCCTTGAACCACTCTCCAAAATATACGATGCCTACTCGTTTCATCTGTTGCCGAAAATGGGCCAGTTGATTGCTAATGACGCAGAAAGTTATCGTTATCTGGCTGAATCGATTCGCATGCATCCTGATCAAGAGACGTTAAAAGGCATGATGGAGAGCGCAGGCTTTGAACAAACCACTTACTATAACCTCACTGGCGGTATTGTCGCTTTACACCGTGGTTACAAATTCTAAGGGGTCTTATGCCGTTTCAATCTTTGATCACTGCGGTGATGGAAACCACGCTCAATACCTTAATTGAGGATGATCCACAACTGCACCGTCGACTTACTCGTTTGAAAGGGCAAGTGATACAGCTGCATATTAAAGAGATCGATCAAACCTTTACTTTTGTATTCAGTCAGCAAATTGATGTGCTTGGTGCTTATGAAGCTCAGCCCGATTGCTACTTGTCGTTATCATTGACTATTTTGCCTGAGTTGCGTGAGCAGGCCAATATCACGCAACTGATTAAACAAGACAAACTGGTGTTACAAGGCGATATTCAGCTAGCACAAAAATTTGCTCAATTATTGACAGATTGTAAGCCCGATCTTGAAGAGTGGTTATCACGTATTACTGGCGATGTGGTCGCTCATACTGTAGTGCAAGGCATTAAGGATGTGCATCAGCAAGTGACCAGCCACTTTGTCAAACAGCAACATTATGTCGCCCAAGTCCTCACCGAAGAGTGGCGTATTGCTCCTCCGCCATTAGAAATCGCTGATTTTTGTGATCAAGTGGATGAAGTAAAAAGTCATGCCGCTCGTTTAGAAGCCAAATTGCATCAGTTACTGGGAAAAGTATGACTCCTGCAGAAGTTAAGCGTTTATATCGCATCATCAAAGTTCAGCTTGAATATGGTTTAGATGAGCTGATCCCACAACACCAATTAAGCAAAGCGCCATTACTGGCACGTAAAATGTTGTTTTGGATTCGTAATCAACATTCCGATAAGCCTCTGGGTGAACGGCTGCGCCTTGCGTTACAAGAACTTGGTCCAGTGTGGATTAAATTTGGTCAGATGATGTCAACTCGACGAGATTTATTCCCACCGCATATCGCTGATCAATTGGCGATGTTGCAAGACAAAGTTGCTCCGTTTGATGGTGCTTTAGCGCAGCAACATATGGAGCAAGCGCTCGGCGGGCCATTAGATACTTGGTTTGATGAGTTTGATATTGAGCCTTTAGCTTCGGCGTCCATTGCCCAAGTGCATACCGCGAAACTCAAATCTAATGGTCGCGACATTGTCTTGAAAGTGATCCGTCCCGATATTCGCCCCGTTATTGATGCGGATCTAAAACTGATGTACCGCTTAGCGCGTATTATTGCCAAAATGACGCCAGAAGCACGTCGTTTAAAACCGGTTGAAGTGGTACGTGAGTATGAAAAAACCTTACTCGATGAACTGGATCTACGACGAGAAGCCGCCAATGCAATCCAACTGCGTCGTAATTTTGAACACAGCGAAGAACTGTACGTACCAGAAATCATCACCGATTTTAGTAATAAAACGGTCATGGTCTCTGAACGCATTTATGGTATTCAAGTGTCAGATTTGGCGGGGTTAAAAGCCAACGGCACCAATATGAAACTGTTGGCTGAGCGTGGAGTGACGGTGTTTTTTACCCAAGTATTTCGCGATAGTTTTTTCCATGCAGATATGCATCCGGGTAACGTATTTGTTAATCCTGAACATCCAGAAAATCCGCAATGGATTGGTTTAGATTGCGGGATTGTCGGCACGTTAAATGCTGAAGATAAGCGTTATTTGGCAGAGAATTTTTTAGCATTTTTTAATCGTGATTACCGTAAAGTGGCGCAGTTGCATGTTGACTCAGGATGGGTGCCCTACGATACCAATATCGATGAGTTTGAAGTCGCGATTCGCATTGTTTGTGAGCCGATTTTTGCTAAGCCTTTGTGTGAAATATCGTTTGGTCACGTGTTATTGAATTTGTTTAATACCGCCAGACGGTTTGAAATGGAAGTGCAGCCCCAACTGGTATTACTGCAAAAAACGTTGTTGTATGTTGAGGGATTAGGTCGTCAGCTTTATCCGCAATTAGATTTGTGGCAAACCGCAAAACCCTTTTTAGAAAAATGGATGCGTAATCAGGTTGGTCCTCAGGCGGTGATTAACGCGGTCAAAGAGAAAGCGCCATTTTGGGCGGAGAAACTCCCAGAATTACCCGAGCTACTCTATGACAGCTTAAAACAGGGGAAAAACCTCAATCTGCGTATGGAGCAGTTTTATCAAGGCTACTGTACATCGAAGCGGCAGCAATCGACCGGGCAGTTTTTATTTGGTGTTGGCGCCACTTTAGTCGTATGCTCTGCTTTATTATTAACCGACTATCCTTCATTAGCGATGGGAGCGGTGATGGCGGGTGCAATTAGCTGGTGGTTAAGCTGGCGAGTGTATCGTCGATAACTTAGATTCACTGAAGAATTCATCATTAACACATAACCCGAGGTAGAGAAAATGGGTGGTATCAGTATTTGGCAACTGCTTATTATTGCGGTGATCGTTGTTTTATTATTTGGCACTAAGAAATTACGTGGCATAGGCAGTGACTTAGGCAGTGCGGTGAAAGGCTTCAAAAAGGCGATGGCTGAAGAAGAAGACCCGACGAAGAAAGATGCCGATTTTGAGCAGAAAAATCTACAGCAACAGAAAACGGAAAGCACGGCGGAAGCCAAAAAAGACCAAGAGAAGGTGTAAGCTGTGTTTGATATCGGTTTTTGGGAGCTGGTATTGATCTCGGTGGTTGCACTGGTTGTGCTGGGCCCAGAGCGTTTACCTCATGCAATACGCAGTGTGGCTAAGTTTGTTGCTACTGCCAAAGGGATGGCAAATAGCGTCAAAGAAGAGTTGGCCCAAGAGCTAAAGGTGCAGGAACTGCAAGAGCAATTACGTAAAGCGGAGCAAATGGGGATGAAAAATCTATCGCCAGAGCTACAAGAATCCGTCGATACGCTAAAAAAAGCAGCACAGGATGTGCAGCGTTCTTACGGTGCTAATGCTGAGAACATTGTCGAGCCAGACTCGGCTTCTGCGCTGAAACCAACAAATCCGACATCAGACTTAGCTGTGACAAAAAAACACCCAGCAAAGCGCCAGAGTAAGCCGAACGGTTCGGCTGTACAAAGGCGGTGATTGAGTTGGCGTGGTATCGCGCCACTACAGCGATAGTCTCTTTCAGTGATGAAACCGCCATCAGCTGATACTGATTACTTGTACTCCATATTAACCGAGGTTGTTATGTCATCCGCTGAACAAACCCAGCCGCTCATCGCCCATTTACTTGAATTACGTGACCGTTTATTACGCAGTATTGCGGCGGTGATCGTCGTTTTTATTGGTTTGATTTATTTTTCAAATACGATTTACGAGTTTGTTTCTCGGCCTCTGGTTGAGCGTTTGCCTGCTGGTGCGACGATGATTGCTACCGATGTCGCTTCGCCATTTTTTACGCCACTGAAACTGACGTTAATTGTCGCTATCTTTTTATCGGTGCCGTATATCTTGTATCAAGTTTGGGCGTTTGTTGCCCCTGGTTTGTACAAACATGAGCGCCGGTTGATTTTTCCACTGTTGGTTTCCAGTTCTTTGCTGTTTTATTGTGGTGTTGCCTTTGCTTACTTTGTCGTGTTTCCTTTAGTGTTTGGTTTTTTTACCGCCATTTCGCTGGGGGGCGTACAATTTGCTACCGATATCGCTAGCTATTTAGACTTTGTGTTGTCACTCTTTTTGGCGTTTGGTATTGCGTTTGAGGTTCCCGTAGCGATTATTTTGCTGTGTTGGACTGGCGCGACGACACCGAAAGCGCTCAGTGAAAAGCGGCCCTATATTGTGGTCGCCGCTTTTGTGATTGGTATGCTACTCACGCCACCGGATATTATTTCTCAAACCCTATTAGCCATACCTATGTGCTTGTTATTTGAAGTTGGGCTGTTTTTTGCGCGCTTTTACGGCCAGAGAGAGCCGCGTGAGGCGCAAGAGTAATCGCGATATCGCGATGGCTTGGTCGTCGTTGGTTATAACTTAAATAAGGCTTTGGCATTGTTAGTGGTGAATTGGTCGACGTACTCGGTGCTTAGGCCGCGTAACTCTGCAATTCGCTCTGCGACTAATCGAGTGTACGCTGGCTCATTACGTTTACCGCGATGCGGCACTGGCGCTAGGTAAGGACAATCGGTTTCTAATACCAGATAGTTCAAATCGAGCGCTGGAATTACTTTATCCATTCCGCCATTTTTAAACGTTGATACTCCGCCTAAACCTAAGTGAAAGCCAAGATCATTGATCGCTTTGGCTTGTTCAACCGTTCCGCCAAAACAATGGAAAACACCGCGTAATTGACCATTTTGCTCTTGCTTGAGTAGGGCTAAGGTTTGATCGATGGAATCACGAGTATGAATGACGACCGGTAAGTTAAGGCTTTTTGCCCAGTTCAGTTGGGTAATGAATGCCATCTCTTGTTCGGCTTGATAGGTTTTGTCCCAGTACAAATCAATGCCGATTTCGCCTACGGCAATAAACTCGCGTTGTGTAAACCAGTATTCTATCTGCTCGAGCGTTTGTTTGACGTCGGCGTTTACATAGCAAGGATGCAGGCCCATCATCGATCGGCATAAATCAGGATAAGCCGCTTCGGTAGCGAGCATAGGAGCGATAGAGTCGAGATCGATATTGGGTAACAAAATGTGCTCAATACCTTGTTCAATCGCACGTTGTATCACTTGGTCGCGATCGTGATCAAATTCACTGGCGTAAACATGGGCATGGGTATCAATCATCGTAATCTCTTTATGGTTAGTGGCTGTTGACGCTTCCGAGCTATCGTCAGCGGGATGATATTCGATAAAGAAGCAGTATACGCGAGTGGACCACGGAGATCATTTTTCGCCTTTTCTTGGATTGAGCCTAGCGCCAAGTGATTAGAGTGATATGATTTCACGACTACACGTTCCAATCACGACCGCTGGTGGTCCTATCACTGCTGTGCGGTTCGACAACTAAGGAGAGTCGAGTGTCTGTATCAATCCAAGGTCAGTTCCCTGGCCGTCGTTTACGCCGTTTACGCAAACATGATTTTAGTCGTCGCTTAGTCGCAGAGCACAGCGTCTCGGTGAATGACTTGATCTATCCGATGTTTATCTTAATGGGTAAAGATCGTCGTGAAGCGGTAGAGTCGATGCCCGGTGTTGAACGTCTATCTATCGATTTGATGTTAGAAGAAGCGCAATATTTAGCGCAATTAGGAATTCCAGCCATCGCCCTGTTTCCGGTCGTGACTCCAGATGCAAAAAGTCTCGATGCTTCAGAAGCCTATAATCCGGATGGATTAGTGCAGCGTGCGGTCAAATTACTGAAAGCGCATGTCCCTCAAATGGGCGTGATTACCGACGTGGCTTTAGATCCTTTTACCACGCATGGCCAAGATGGGATCATTGATGAAAGTGGCTATGTGCTCAACGAAGCAACGACCGAGGTATTGATTAAGCAAGCATTGTCCCATGCTCAAGCTGGCGCGGATGTTGTCGCACCATCAGACATGATGGATGGACGAATTGGTAAAATTCGCCAAGCGCTTGAAGAGGCGGGGCATATCCATACTCAGATCATGGCTTATTCGGCGAAATATGCGTCTTGTTACTATGGGCCGTTTCGTGATGCGGTCGGATCGGCAAGTAATCTCAAAGGGGGCAATAAGAAAAACTATCAGATGGATCCGGCCAACAGTGATGAAGCATTGCATGAAGTCGCGATGGATATTAACGAAGGCGCGGATATGGTGATGGTTAAGCCCGGTATGCCCTATCTTGATGTGGTACGCCGAGTGAAAAGTGAGTTGCAAGTGCCCACTTTTGCTTATCAAGTGTCTGGTGAATATGCGATGCATAAAGCGGCGATCTTAAATGGTTGGCTTAAAGAACGTGAAACCGTTATGGAGTCACTATTGTGCTTTAAGCGCGCTGGAGCCGACGGCATTTTGACCTATTTTGCTAAACAAGTCGCCGAATGGTTAGCCGATGATCACGCTCAAGCGGCGAAGCATTTGCGTCAGAAAGCCACCTCAAAATAAAAGCTACCTCACACTCACAATAAAAACTACCCCACAATAAAAGTGGGGTAGATCAACAAATGAGATTTTTTCTCATTTGAGTGTTGACATTAAGATGAGAACGATTATTATTAACCTTGTCTTAGGGGATAAGTCGAGTTCAACAACAGACCTGCTGATTATGTTAGCTTTATCTATTGCTAGCGGATAAGCAGAGGTTATTGGGTAACACAGATTCTTTTTGACACGACATTGCTCACATTGCTTCCAGTGTAATATTTAGCTTTTTGGGGAGTTGATTTTACCATTAGCTTCACCAGCATACGGCTAGGCGACATCTTCGGGTGTCGCTTTTTTTATGCTATGAGTTCGGCAAGTCAATCTGTCACATGAGTAGATTTTACTCAATGACGTCAGCAAGATTGGATGAGACTGTTGTAATTGTAATCAGCTAATTTCGAGCGGGATCTCAGCGTGAGTAAAAGGACAGCAAGTATCTTTTCCACAATGGATGATCGTTAAAGGATCATTGTTGTCTTTGTCGATCTGGATTAAATTCCTTAAATATCAGTAACTTTAATTTTGATTGGCAGTGGTAAAAAGAGAGTGATAGCGGTGTGGATAAAATCTATGAACAGACTTATCCACAGATGAAGGGGAGGCAGAACCGATCTCGGGGTACGCTTAGGCAACGAGTCAGCTTGATCAGCATGGAAACCAAGCAGCAGTCATGGCATCCTAGGCGCTTATTGTTTCTGTTCGGATAGCAAAACTATGGCTCGTATCCCTGATAACCCCCTCATTTTGATCGATGGCTCCTCTTATTTATACCGCGCGTTTCACGCCTACCCAGGCACCATGACCAATGGTGAGATCCCGACCAATGCGGTGTATGGGGTCGTCAATATGTTGCGTGCCATGATGCGTCAATTTGCTTCAGAGCGCATGGCCGTGATTTTCGATGCGAAGGGTAAAACCTTTCGTGATGACATGTACGATCAGTATAAAGCTCATCGCCCTCCGATGCCGGATGATCTAAGGTGTCAAATTGAACCTTTGCATCAGATTATTCGTGCAATGGGTTTACCGCTGATTTCGATTGAAGGTGTGGAAGCGGATGATGTGATCGGTACCTTAGCGGCGCAAGCATCACAAGCGGGAATGCCAGTGCTGATCAGTACCGGCGATAAAGATATGGCGCAATTAGTCAACGATCATGTCACTTTGATTAACACCATGACCAATGTCGTCATGGATCGCGAAGGGGTGATTGAAAAATTTGGTATTCCGCCTGAGTTGATCATCGATTATCTCGCTTTGATGGGCGATAAAGTCGATAACATTCCTGGCGTTCCCGGTGTGGGTGATAAAACCGCGACCGCCTTGTTACAAGGGATTGGTGGCCTTGAGGCGTTATATGCCAATTTAGATAAAATTGCGGAGTTAGGCTTCCGTGGTTCAAAAACCATGGCCAAGAAGCTGGAAGAAAATCGTGACAATGCTTGGTTATCTTATCAGTTAGCCACGATTAAGCTCGATGTTGCATTGGATCACACGCCGCAGTCTTTATTGAAAACCACTCCCGACTGCGACGCCTTAATTGCGCTGTATGGAAAAATGGCGTTTAAATCTTGGTTAACGGAACTCTTAGACGGCGGTAATGGCGTGGTTGAAGCTCGTGAACCTATCACCCAGCGAGAAGTGGCCTCTGGCCAAGCGCACACGGTGATGAGTGAGCACTCAGCGGTAACAATTGATCGCAGTCAGTACCAGACGATCCTTGATGAACAGAGTTTTGCGATATGGTTAGCTAAGCTCAAACAAGCCGAAGTGTTTGCGTTTGATACGGAAACAGACAGTCTCGATTATATGGTCGCTAATTTGGTGGGTCTCTCGTTTGCCGTAGCAGAAGGAGAGGCGGCGTATGTGCCCGTTGGGCATGACTATCTTGATGCGCCTCAGCAGCTGGACCGTGATTGGGTACTGGCGCAGCTAAAACCGCTATTAGAAGATCCTCAATTGGCTAAAGTTGGTCAAAATCTGAAATACGACGCCAGTGTTGTGGCGCGTTATGGGATAACGATGCGTGGCATTGCTCATGATACGATGCTGGCTTCTTATGTCTATAACAGCGTTGGTGGTAAGCAGGATATGGATAGCTTAGCGCTACGCTTTTTACAACATAGCTGCATTTCTTTTGAGCAAGTGGCTGGTAAGGGCAAAAATCAACTGACCTTCAATCAAATCGATCTTGAACAGGCTGCGCCATACGCCGCGGAAGATGCCGATGTGACACTAAGGTTACACCATCGTTTACAAGCTTTGCTTGAAGCGGATGCGCCGCTATTCGCTGTTTATCGTGATATTGAGGTGCCATTAGTGCCGGTGTTATCACGTATGGAGCGCACAGGCGTATTGATTGACGATCAATTACTGGCGATTCAATCTCAAGAAATTGCCCAGCGTTTGGTTGAGCTCGAGCGCAAAGCCTATGAGCTGGCTGATCAAGAATTTAATTTAAGCTCACCAAAGCAATTACAAACGATTTTGTTTGAGCAGATGAAGTTACCTGTGGTGAAAAAAACGCCATCAGGTACTCCATCGACTAACGAAGAAGTGCTACAAGAATTGGCGTTAGATTATCCGTTACCAGCGGTGATCCTTGAATACCGTGGATTGGCTAAATTAAAGTCGACCTACACAGACAAGCTACCAAAGATGATCAACCCAACAACTGGGCGGGTGCACACTTCTTATCATCAAGCGGTAACGGCGACAGGACGTTTGTCTTCAACCGATCCAAACTTACAAAATATTCCGATCCGCAATCAAGAAGGACGCCGTATTCGTCAGGCCTTTATTGCTCCAGCGGGCTGGAAAATCATGGCAGTCGACTACTCACAGATTGAATTACGAATCATGGCTCATTTGTCTGGCGATCCTGCGTTGCTGGACGCTTTCCAGCAAGGCAAGGATATCCATACCGCGACGGCAGCAGAAATCATTGGCGTGAGTATTGATCAGGTAACCAGTGAGCAGCGTCGCCGTGCCAAAGCGGTCAACTTTGGCCTTATTTATGGCATGAGCGCCTTTGGTCTTGCTAAGCAACTCGGTATTCCTCGCTCTGAAGCTCAGCATTATATGGACAAATATTTTGAACGTTATCCGGGTGTGCTGCGTTATATGGAAGAGACGCGCAGTATGGCGGCAGAGCAAGGGTATGTGGAAACGCTCTTTGGTCGTCGTTTGCATTTACCTGAAATTCAATCACGGAATGGCATGCGTCGTAAAGCCGCTGAGCGGGCGGCGATCAATGCACCGATGCAAGGTACTGCCGCTGATATCATTAAAAAAGCGATGCTATTAGTGGATAATTGGATCGAGACAGAGGGGCAAGGACGCGTAAAACTGTTAATGCAAGTACACGATGAACTGGTTTTTGAAGTGCAAGAGTCAGCTTTATCCGAAATTGAAAGTAAAGTACAAGAATTGATGGAATCTGCTGCCCAACTTAACGTGCCGTTAGTGGCTGATGCTGGTCACGGAAACAACTGGGATGAAGCCCATTAACGTCGATTTAGCATAAAATCAATCAATTATTCTAGCCAGCGTCTTATCGCTGGCTTTTTTTTAATCGAAAAAAATTGAGTGATTTTCAAGTGTTTATGTATTTTAATAAAATTTTAATGAAAAAAAACTACAAAAACTATTTTCATTTATGACCAGTTGCTGTAGATTTAATTCCGTAGGGTACAGAGGTAAGATGTTCTATCTTTCAGACCTTTTGTTTCACGTTATTGGATTAGGCTGATTCAGCCGCCCCAGTCGATTATTGACTGGGGCGTTTTTTATTGTGCGCTTCCCATCTTTTTATCTCTCGTATCATCAATCTTCGCGGCTGAAATCTGGTCGATTATTTCGGCTAAGCAGCGCCTCAATATAAAGCTGATTGACGATGGTTTTTGATCAGTATTGTCATTAAACGTCATTCACACTTTCGATTCTTTTTAGCGGAAAATCAAGTCTATAGCATGGTGGTTTTTTTGATTTAATTTATTGATTAATAAATTAAAAATGGCGATATGTTTTGTGGTGTTGAAGCAAGATTGTGGGTGGTAGCGTCTTGTAATTTTTGCGGGATTGAGGAATGCTAGCGCTATAACAATAATGACTTCCTATTTCTCTCCCGTTGCCCCACCAGGATGGTGGGGATTTTTATCGCTTGGATATAAATCAACAAACGAATAATGACTAAGCGACAGGTGGCTCGTCGGTTGATAACGGTTGTTCGGTACGACGCAATACTTCAGGCATAAACCAACTATCGAGTTTACTGCGTAAGGTATCGACCCCTAAGCCGTTTAGCGACGAGTACACATCGACACTGACATCACCACCGAACGATAATGACTCTTCTCTGATCTTGTTGAGTTGGGCTTTACGTGCACCGCTTTTCAATTTATCCGCTTTAGTCAGCAGTACTTGCACCGGAATGGCACATTCAACCGCCCACAAGACCAATTGTTGGTCGAGATCTTTCATTGGATGGCGGATATCCATTAACACCACCAATCCTTTTAGGCTAGAGCGCTGTTGCAGATACTCACCCAGTGATTTTTGCCACTTCTTTTTCATTTCTAGCGGTACTTGTGCAAAGCCATAACCCGGTAAATCAACGATATGGCAACCATCGGTGACTTTAAATAGATTAATTAACTGAGTTCTTCCAGGGGTTTTACTGGTTTTCGCCAAGCTTTTTTGGTTGGTTAAGCGATTGAGAGCGCTTGATTTGCCAGCATTTGAACGTCCGGCAAACGCAATTTCGATACCGTCATCGGCGGGAAGATGGCGAATGTCTGGCGCACTGGTAATAAAATGCGTGTTTTGATAGTGAATTTTTACGCTCAATGTTAACTCCATCTCGACTTTGCGTAGTCGATTGATTGCTTTTATAAAAACTTAGTCGAAGAATCGTACTCGGTACAAGACCGATGATTGTACCATGAGTGCTTGGGTAAGCTGGACAATTATCAACAAGCGGATGGGAAGAAAGTCATCCGCTCGCCTTAAATTACCTTTTAGTTTTTTATATTAATGACTTACCTCGCCAAGGATATTGTCTTCTTCGCTGGGCGATGAGGAGTCATTGTTGATTTTTAGGTTAAGCCTAGCGCATCGCTTATTCGCGGCGGTCGGGTCTTTTTGTCGTGTGATAAATGGATTGATGATCTTTTTACAATAATTGCTCTGTTTTTGAACAAAGAGGCTCCACACTATCGCCAGTTTCTGGTATGTTGCGCATCCCCCAATCAGGAGGCGACAATGCAGACTTGTCCTTTGTGCCACAGCGTTCAAACCCACGCTTACTTTGCCGATAATCATCGCGCTTATAGGGAGTGTTCGGTTTGTCGATTGGTCTTTGTGCCTCCGGTTGATCGATTGAGCGCTGAACGTGAGAAAAGTTTCTACGATTTGCACGACAATAATCCTAACGATCTGGGCTATCGTCGTTTTTTATCGCGTCTTTCTCAGCCAATGCTTGAGAGACTTGCTCCTCAATCGAAGGGATTGGATTTTGGCTGTGGCCCAGGCCCGACGTTGTCGGTCATGCTTGAAGAAGCTGGACACGACGTCGCATTGTATGACTTCTTTTATTATCGACAGCAAGAAGTCCTACAAAGGGACTATGATTTTATGACTGCCAGTGAAGTGATTGAGCATTTACATGATCCTCACCGTATTTGGCAGCAATGGCTGAATTTAGTTAAGCCAGGAGGCTGGATTGGTATCATGACCAAACTAGTGAAAAACGTGGATGCGTTTGCTGGATGGCACTATAAAAATGATCTTACTCATGTGAGTTTTTTTAGTCGTGATACCTTTCAGTTTCTGGCCGAGCGGGATAAGCTCGAACTTGAATTTATCGGAAATGATGTAATTTTACTGAGGAAACCCCAGTAATGTCTCGTACAAAGAAAGCAAAAACCGGCTTTAACGGTGAACTGATTGTTGCTCGTAAACGTAATCGTAGTGAGGCTGATGTAGAAAGCCGTGAGCGCAAAAAATTGAAAAAACGCAAAGGACTGAAAAGTGGTAGTCGCCATTCCGATGGCGGTGAGCAAAGTCAACGTACTGCTGAGCAAGCTCGCGATCCGCGCTTGGGAAGCAAGAAAAAAATTCCATTGATCGTGGAAACGGGTAAAAAAGCCAGTAAGCAGCAGCGCCGTTTAGATGCTGAACAAGAGTTAGCGATGCTGGAAAATGATCCTCAGTTGAACGTTCTGCTAGATAGAATTGATAGTGGTGAAAATCTGGGTGCGGGTTTACAAAAATACGTCGACGAAAAACTCGATCGCATCGAAGTATTGATGAAGCAACTTGGGTTGTTCGATGATGCTGCTGATGAAGACGATGAGCTTGAAGATGATTTTTCTGTCCCACAAGCGACTCAATCTAAGGTACGTAAAGTTCAATCCGATGATGAGTTGTTGGCGCAATTTGAAAATCTAGATGTGGATGGGTACAAACAGTAGGACAATGGTATGAATACGCTTTTGTTGATGATGGTTGGTGGACTGATCATTCTTGGTTTGGCAAGCTATGCCGTTTACTTGTTATTGCAAGTTAAAAAACAAACTCAGTTACAGCAGCAACATCAAACACTGGCAATAGAAAAACGTAACGCCAATATTTTTGATAGTGTGAATACACTCTGTTTGGCCGGTATTCAAGGTCAGTGTGATTTATCGGAAATCGCCATTCGAGTTTACTGCATTATGGATTATGTGCAGGGTGAACAACGGGTAGACTTTGACCGTGACTATCCAGCCACCGCAGAGCTGTACCACATTGTTAAAGATATGCCTCGTGGCGACGCTCGACAAGCGATGCCAAAGCAAGAAAGAATGCGCCATAACCTGACGCGTCAGAAAGCAGAAGTGCGTCTTAATGATGCGATTGTTGTTGAGCTAAAAGCCTTACAACAGCGTATTCGGCCGTTGAATCAACAAATTCCTATTCAATTCGTTTAATCTATTCATCCGGTTTTCAATGAATGCTTTCGATGGTGTACGCTTGTCGCGTTATACCTCGAAAGCCGTTGCGGTGCCAACACGCAGACGATCTCTATTGCCCTTGTTTAACGGGTAATAAGAAGTGATCCGGCTAGCAATTTAGACTATTTTATCGGTAAATCTTCTTTTGCTGCCCGACGCTATGTCTCTGGTGTGGCAAAATAATCAGTCCACGTTCAATAACGGAAGAGTCACTATGTTGTCGCCAGTCGTACCCAGTCAGCAGATTGTTTGGGATCAAACCATTTTAGACAAGTACAACTACTCGGGGCCGCGTTACACTTCCTATCCAACCGCGGTGGAATTTCACGAAGCGTTCACGATTGCCGAATTTGATATGGCTTGTGCGCGTTATCCACAGCGACCGGTATCCCTGTATATCCATATTCCTTTTTGTCACAAGCTTTGCTACTACTGTGGCTGCAACAAAATCATCACTCGCCACTCGCATAAAGCGGATGAGTATTTAGATGTGCTGGAACACGAAATTCGTCAACGCGCACCATTGCTGCTTTCGCGTCCTGTGACTCAATTGCATTTTGGTGGTGGTACACCGACGTTTTTAACCAACGCTCAAATGAGTCGTTTAATGACGTTATTACGGGCTGAGTTTAACTTTCAGCCCGATGCGGAGATCAGCATTGAAGTTGATCCACGTGAGATTGAACTCTCGGTACTCGATCATTTGCGGAGTGAAGGTTTTAATCGCATCAGTATCGGAGTGCAGGATTTTGATAAACAAGTTCAGCAGTACGTTAATCGTGAACAAGATGAACAGTTTATTGTTGATTTAGTAGCGCGCGCCAAGCAGCTTGGATTTCGTTCGACCAATCTAGATTTAATTTATGGTTTACCCAAGCAGACGGTCGCCAGTTTCCACGCCACTTTACAACAAGTGATTGAGATGCGTCCGGGGCGTTTGTCAGTGTTTAACTATGCGCATATGCCTGAGTTGTTTGCCGCACAGCGTAAAATTAAATCTGACTTTCTGCCCTCGATAGAGGAAAAAATGGCCATCTTGCAAGATACCATTAGCACTTTAACGGGAGCGGGGTATCAGTTTATTGGCATGGACCATTTTGCGTTACCCGATGACGAGTTAGCCGTGGCGCAGCGTAACGGTGTTTTACATCGTAACTTCCAAGGTTACACCACGCAGGGCGATTGTGATTTACTGGGATTTGGTGTTTCTGCCATTTCAATGGTCGGCGATGTGTATGCCCAAAATCAAAAAGATCTGAAACGCTATTATCAGCAAGTGGATGAGATGCGTCACGCGCTATGGAAAGGGGTGTCATTAGACAGTGATGATCTGCTACGCCGTGAAGTCATTAAACAACTTATTTGTAATTTCCAATTAGATAAACAGGCAATAGAACAGGATTTTAAGCTGCGTTTTAATGACTATTTCCAGCAAGACCTCGCGTTATTACAAACCTTCATTGATGATCAATTGGTTGAAGTGGACTCGCGTTTTATCCGCGTCACCTTACGTGGCAGATTGCTGATCCGCAATATTTGCATGTGTTTTGACAAGTATTTACGTCAGCGCGCCCGTCAGCAGCAGTTTTCTCGGGTTATCTAATCTCACGTATCATACCTGATATCGTAATCGCTCACGACGATTGGGAAGAGCATCAGAAGAGTATAAAAAGCGGTCCATCGTACAGAGGGACCGCTTTTTCTATTAAGCGGTGGTCAGTAAGGATAAGGCTTTACGACTGACATCGTGCGCCGCTTGTGGGCGATCTTGCTGCTCTAATGCTTGAGCTAAACAGGCGTAATCTTCAATATTCACTCGAAGTGATAAAGCCTGTTCAAGGTGCTGTTGCGCTTGTGCCCACTGTTTCTGGTGGAGCAGAATTTGGCCTAGCGCGCTGTGGGCTTCGGCATTATTTTTATCGCGACGTAGCTTGTCTTGCAGTAAGGCGATAAGTGGCTGTTTATCTTTTAGCGTTAACTTAGGCAGAAAGCGATATAACTCAGTCGTAGGCTGCTTATTTAGCCATTCTTTGAGTAATTTAAACGCCGCTGGGTCGGCTTGACGCTGTAATAACTGCTCAATCATTTCAACCATTAAACGGGTTTCGTTTTTAAGGATTTTGGGTAGCGATTGCCAATAGGTCAGTAATCCTTCGCTACCACCTTGAGTTGCCACAACGCTGAGCATTGCTTGTTGAGCTTGTAAGGTCAGGGCATCGGCCTGTGATGGGGTAAGTAATTGAGCTTTAGTCAATTTTGGAATTAAGGCCAGGAGAGGTTGCCATTGCTCTAAGGCGAGATAAGCTTGTTTTAAGCGCTTTAAAACCAAAATATTATCAGGGTAAGCCTGTGCTAACGGAGTCAGAATATCAACCGCTGCCTGCCATGCTTGGTCGCTCAATAACTGTTTGGCGCGAGTCAATTCAACCGCTAGGGTGGCATTCGGTTGTTTAGCGGCTAACGTCAAATAGTCGTCTCGTTTACGCTGATCGCCTTGTTCATGAGCCGCTTCTGCCGCGGCCAAATAACAGAGTAGCGGCATATCATGATGATTCGCCCAGCGAGTGACTTTTTTCTCGGCCTGTTTCCAATCCCCTTCAAGTAGTTTAATCATACCTTCATCGGTGTAACGGCGGGAGCGGCGTTGTTTACGAATCGTAAACCAGTTCCATGTGCTGCTGCTGGCACGAAGGATTTTTTTTATCAGATATTCAAGAAAAAATAGCCCCGCCAGTAAAGCGACCATCAAAATGATCAGCGTGGTGACGCTCATTTCGATACTGGTATTAGCGATGGAGATCAAAACATAGCCTTGTTGGCCAGCGTATTGGCTACCCACAAATAAGCCTAGGCCGAGGACAACCAGTAAAAACAGTAAACGAATCATTGCTGTCCCTCCGTCATTATTGGTGCCACAGAGCGACGTAACCGTTCACGAATCACATCAGCGAGTGGCTGTTGAGCGGTGAGCTGAGGCGTATCAAGCTGAATGTGTTGTTCAGCCAGTTGCTCAAGGCTATGAGTAAAGGCTTTGACCTGCTGATCGTATCGATTGAAATAATCGTTTGACCATTCTAGGGCCATATTGAGGGAGAGCGTGTAAATCTCTTGTTGCTCGCTGTAGATCGCTTGGATGGCGGTATCTAATTTAGCTTTAAGGTTCTCACGAAGATAAAGATGTTGCTGTGGTGATAACAGCGGTATCGCTTGTCCATCTCTTACGCGAAAGGTAATAAAGTTATCGGCAAAGGCTTGCAAAGAGGTGCGTAGATTGGTTTTCCAATCAGCAATATCCTCTGAAACGGTCGGTTGGGTAGGCTGAGTTTCCTCTGGCAATAGTGCATTGGCGAGCGGTAGTTGGTCGATACGCTGCTGCAGACTCATCAGACGCAGCACTAAGCCATCTCTATCGATGAGCGGCATTGCTTGTAACTGAGCGATATCATGGCGTAGTGCGCGACGCAGTGAAGTTAAACTTGGATCATTGAGCTCCGCAACACGTAAATCAGCTTCTTGGACTAACTGAGTCGCAGTCTCGATATCACGCTCTAAATACAGTTTGCGTCCCGCGAGTTTGACTAAGTAATCCGCTTCTGCCAATAGCCAGTCATTGGGGCGTCGACCTTGAATCTCGGCGAGTGCGAGATGCAAGCTATCGACGCTCTGTTTTTGCTGATTAAGCAACAGTTCAGCTTGAGTCGCTATATCACGAGTAGCGGTAATCGCTTGTTCTTTCGCTTCGCCAAGCTGAGTATTGATGGTGCTGCGAGCTTGATTGAGTTCTGCTCGTAGCGCGCCTATTTGCGCTTGATGGTCGGCACGCTGCTGCTGCATATGTAAAGTGAGGCCGCCACTAAACAACACCGTTAACACAATCGCAATGCTGGCGAGTTTACTGCCACCGCTTACTGGACTACTGACGGAGGTGGTCGTTGGCGGATTGACGGTTTTCGGCGAATTTTCATGGCTTGTTGAGTCTGCCTTACGCTCGGTTTGTTTGGTTTTTGCTTGGTCACTCTTATCGACCGGATCGCCGGATTGAGGTGAAGTTTGCTGCGGTTTTTGTGGAGAGGGGTGGTTATTATCTGTCATGGCTAAATCCTGGGTTAAGGCTAAACAGCCGCCACTAAATCGCGGTTTGCCGCACTTCCTGTTATCACTGTATGCTGAAACCCCAATTCTCGTGCTTGTTCAGCGATACGTTGACTGGGGATCAATAAGCGTAATGCCCTCGTCCAAGCTTGAGCTTTGCGAGGCAGTTGTGAACAAAAAAACGCCAGCTGCTCACCGCTGGTAATGATTAAGGTATCGACGTTGGCTGCTTGCCAACGTGCTAACGCCGTTTCACCGTCAAAAGGCAAGGGGCGTCGCTGATACATTTCACGGTAGTCAACGTTGGCTCCTCGTTGGTGCAGTGTTTGGTAAATTAACTCTCGCCCGCCATTACCACGCCAGATGACCACTCGTTTTCCGGCTACCGATTGTAGCGCTGGCAACGCCAAAAGATGTTCACTATCACTGATCTCGGGGTAGTGTACGAGTTGTTGGCTGGCTTTGCTTAAAACCTGTGCGGTTTTTTGACCAATGGCAACATAAATCGCACTGGTTGGCCACGAGAGTCGCTCCGCTTGGAGCGTGTGTTCAACCCAACTAACCGCATGTTGGCTGGCGACAACAATCACCTCATAGCTGGAGAGTTCTGAGCGGAGTAAGGCTAAGTCCATTCCAGCGTCGATACGGATTAATGGATGATGCAGTGCGTGATGTCCATGTTGCTGGAGTAATTGGCACAGTGCTTCGCCTTGTGGCTCTGGGCGAGTGACCAAGATCGCCATGGTTTACTCGTGATCAGCGTAGAGTTTATTGAGGATATCACGCGCACCTTGGTCAAGCAGTTGCTGGGCTAATTCAACGCCTAGGCGTTCGGCTTGTTGGCGTGGGCCTCGAATCTCACCACGGATGATCCGTGAGCCATCTGGCTCGCCAACCAAAGCACGTAACCAGATCTGCTCACCGTCTAATTCGGTGTAACTACCGATAGGCACTTGGCAGCCACCTTGTAAGGTCAGGTTCATTGCTCGTTCGCAGATCACGCGATCATAAGTATCGGCATGATTTAAGGGTTCGAGTAAGGTGAGGAGACGTTGGTCATCTAAGCGACACTCAATACCGACAGCACCTTGACCAACCGCTGGGAGCGATTGTTCTGGAGATATAAAGCTGGCGATGCGCTGTTCCAGTTTTAAGCGTTTTAATCCTGCCGCGGCAAGGACAATGGCATCAAACTCCCCAGCATCCAATTTTGCTAGGCGCGTTCCTACATTGCCGCGTAATTCTTTAATGATAATATCAGGGCGCGCTTCTTTAATTTGGCATTGGCGGCGAAGACTGCAAGTACCGACAATGGCACCATGAGGCAGCGCTTCAAGGGAGTGGTAGGTATTAGAGACAAAAGCATCACGGGGATCTTCACGTTCGCAAATCGTGACTAATCCTAATCCGTCTGGAAAATCTACCGGCACATCTTTCATCGAATGGACGGCTAAATCGGCGCGTCCTTCCAGCATCGCGACTTCCAATTCTTTAACGAATAGCCCTTTCCCACCGACTTTGGCGAGAGGCGTATCCAATAGCACATCACCACGAGTAACCATAGTCACCAGCTCTACCGCTAAGTGTGGATGAGCAGCTTGTAAGGCATCTTTTACAAAATGTGCTTGCCATAAAGCGAGCGGGCTTTGCCGAGTGGCAATACGAATTGGAGGCGTGGAAGTCATGATAATCCCGATAAACAGTCAACAATACTGACATCCTAACATTGTGCGCAGGAAAGTTTTAATACTAGATAGCGATGAAGCTCATTTGTGACTAAATTGATGATTTTTAGTGAAAATAGTGTGATGAGCTTCTCGTTGGTATCCTCCTAAACCGCTCTTCGCTTGACGAAGTAAGCCAGCAAGTTGAGTGGTGTTTGTGGCGATATCGAGTAAAATAGACAGTAAATGAGCAGTACTGCCGCGTTTGTGTTTTAGAGTCGTCATTTGCTCAATCAATTACGACTTTAGTATGATAGAGAGTGCAGATGACTTTACCCAGCGGATTTAAAGTGTTAAATTGATCACGTTTTGTTTAGTCTGTCGTACAAAACATATCCAAAGCGGGCGTTAATGTTTCAACCAAGGAACCAACCTTGCAGGCTTACACAAAAACCTTAATTCAGCGATTAGATAATCTTAACCGGCAACGCACTGAGCGTGCGCTGGCGCTTATGGATTTACAAGGTCAGCGTGTTTTTCATCTGATCCCCGCTTTGCTGCACTACAACCATCCTTTGATCCCCGGCTATTTTGAACAGCAAGTGCCACACGGTATTGAGTGTTTTAGCCTAGATCCGATTCAGCAACAATTAATCGATGATACGCAATTGGCTTTAGGAGAAACGCTGCCGGTTCCTAGTCAGCCGAGTATTTTAGGTTTATACACGATGGGAAGCACGTCATCGATTGGCCAAAGTACCTCAAGTGATTTAGACATTTGGGTATGTGTGGCGGCCAGTATGAGCTGCGAACAGCGTGAACGCTTAAGCAACAAATGTTTGCTGATCACCGATTGGGCAAAAAGCCAAGGTGTCGAAGCCAATTTCTTTATTATGGATGAACAGCGTTTTCGTCATAATCAATCGGATCAAATGACCGGTGAGAACTGCGGTTCTTCTCAACACCTTTTGTTGTTGGATGAGTTCTATCGTTCTGCGGTTCGCTTGGCCGGTAAGCGCTTATTGTGGCAAATCGTACCGCCTGAAATGGAAGAGTGCTACGATGAATACGTCAATGTATTGTGTGCTAATCACTACATTGATTGCAGTGAATGGATTGATTTTGGACGCCTAAATCGAATTCCTGCCGAAGAGTATTTTGGTGCCAATTTATGGCAATTGTATAAAAGTATTGACTCGCCTTATAAATCGGTCTTAAAAGCGACCTTATTAGAAGCTTACTCTTGGGAATATCCCCATACTCAATTACTCAGCATTGATACTAAACGACGCTTTTTTGCCCATGAGCCCGATCTCTATGGGATGGACGCGTACTATTTGATGCTGAAAAAAGTCACTCGCTACTTAGAGCGAATTGGTGACTATTCACGACTTGATTTAGTTCGCCGCTGTTTTTATCTTAAAACCCATGAGAAATTATCGCGAGATCCAAGCGCGGGGTCAGTTGCGTGGCGGCGTGAAGCCTTAACTGAAATGGTTCAAGATTGGCAGTGGGATGCAGCAACAATTGAGCAGCTAGATAACCGCCGTCATTGGAAAGTAGAGCAAGTAAAAACTGTTCATCATGCTTTATTGGATGCGTTAATGCTCAGTTATCGTAACTTGATTCAATTTGCGCGTCGGCATGACATCACTTCGGCGATCAGCCCTCAAGACATTTCTATTCTCGCGCGTAAATTGTATGCCGCGTTTGAAGTGCTGCCCGGCAAAGTGACGCTGCTTAATCCACAAATCTCCCCAGATTTGCATGAACCGGATCTGACTTTTATTGAAGTTCGTCCGGGACGAAGCAACCCTCCAGGGTGGTATTTGTATAAGCAGCCGCCACGGGCAGAGCGCATGATTGGTCAGCGCTGTTTAGATCATCACGAATATTTAAGTAAACTTGTCGCGTGGGCCTTCTTTAATGGCTTAATCACCGAATCGACGCATTTACATTCTATTGTGCGTGATGCGCATCTCGACCTCGATAAGTTTTATCAAATGGTCAGTGATCTAAGAAATACCTTCTCGTTACATAAACGTCGCCCGACGATGGCCGCGCTCGCTAGCCCTTGCGAAATCAGCCAACTGGCGATGTTCATTAATTTTGAAAATGATCCAACCACCCAACTCACGGGCAAATCGCTTAAGGTTGACGTTAAGCGTTTGGATATTTTTAGTTTTTCTGAGCAGCAGCAATGCTTAGTCGGCAGTGTTGATCTGGTGTATCGCAATTCTTGGCAAGAAGTGCGTACCCTGCACTTTAAAGGCGAAACTGCGATATTGGATGCGCTGAAAACGGTATTAGGTAAGATGCACCAAGATGCGATTCCTCCTGAGTCGGTGGATGTCTTTTGCTACAGCAAACATTTGCGTGGCGTGATGCGTAATTTGATTTATCAATTGCTTGCAGAGTGTATTGATTTGCGTTTGAAGCCTGTTGAGCAAGAGAAGCGGCGTCGGTTTAAAGCGATGCGGATTGGTAAACAGATGTATGGCCTGTTTTTTGAGCGACGAGGGGTCTCGGTACAACGCTTAGAAAATTCCGTCGATTTTTATCGCAGCATTTCGAGTAATAAACTCAAAGGCTCCCCATTACTGATGTTGGATCGCGAGCAAGATTATCAACTGCCGGATGTGGTTGATGGCTTTGCCAGTGAAGGTTTAGTGCAGTTCTTTTTTGAGGATACTGAGCAGGGCTTTAACATTTACGTGCTCGACGAAGCGAATCGGATTGAGGTGTATCATCAGTGTAGCGGTGAAAAAGATGAGATGATCACCAGTGTTAACAGCTTCTATACGTCAGTAAAAGATGATAATCAGATTGCTGCTAAATTAATTAACTTTAATCTGCCCCAGTATTACCAAATTATTCATCCTGAGGAAGGAGAGAGCTATGTGGTGCCTTATCGTAATGACTCCTCGGTTTATTCTCGTCCTTCAAAAGTGATCAATGCCTAAGGTCAACAGACCCTAGTCGCGTGATGCCTGATTTAGGCTGTTTCCTCTCTGCCATTTTACATCGTTTGAGTTTATCGCAGCCTGTGATTGATTCTCGACGGCTATCGAACCACCTCATTTTGGTGAGGTATGATGTTTTGATATGCCACCAGCCAGCCGACAGCTTGGCTGCGTTGCGCGAAATATTCGATGATGATTCCCCCCTTATTTGTCTGATGTATTCGAATTAACTGCCAACCCGTGGATAAAATTCAGCGTCGTTCATCCTGTCTATGCTATTGCTTTTCCTGATTGTGGTGCGATTATAGAGAGCATTGAGTCAATAATTACGATATGCACAATGAAAAAAACCATAACAGCCCTATTTTTGCTATCTGCTCTTGCGTTAGCAGGGTGTGGACAAACGGGTCCGCTATATCCGCCTGATCGTGCTCAACCGAGTGAACAGAATCAGTAAATTCAAGACATTAGATTAAGGGACATTATTTTGGATTACTTTAATTATCAGGAAGATGGTCAGCTTTGGGCAGAAAACGTCTCTCTCGCGCAGTTAGCTGAGCAATTCGGCACCCCGTTATACGTTTATTCAAGAGCCACGCTTGAGCGCCATTGGCATGCCTTTGATCAATCCGTTGGCGCACACCCACATTTAGTCTGCTATGCGGTGAAAGCCAATTCCAATTTAGGCGTGTTAAATACGTTAGCTCGTTTGGGATCAGGGTTTGACATTGTCTCTGGTGGCGAATTAGAGCGTGTACTGGCTGCGGGAGGTAACCCAAGTAAAGTGGTTTTTTCTGGAGTAGGAAAAACGGCGGCTGAGATGAAACGTGCACTGACATTGCAGATTAAGTGCTTTAATGTTGAGTCGGAACCTGAGCTACTGTTATTAAATCAAGTGGCGGGTGAGCTTGGCGTGACAGCGCCGGTCTCGTTGCGGATCAATCCAGATGTCGATGCGCATACTCATCCCTATATTTCGACAGGCCTGCGCGATAATAAATTTGGCATTGCCTTTGAACGTGCGCCAGAAGTGTATCGTCTGGCCCACAGTCTGGAGCACATCAATGTGCGCGGTATTGATTGCCATATCGGATCTCAGTTGACGGCGCTCGAGCCATTCATTGATGCTACCGATCGTCTACTGGCGCTGATTGACCAATTGCACGCCGAAGGGATCTCCATCGCGCATCTGGATGTCGGTGGTGGTCTGGGTGTGGTCTATCGTGATGAGCGTCCACCTCAGCCGGGAGATTACGCGAAAGCCCTGTTGGCTCGCTTGCACAATCATCCACATTTAGAGCTGATTTTTGAACCTGGTCGTGCCATTGCTGCCAATGCTGGGGTGTTATTAACGCGAGTTGAGTTCTTAAAACACACTGAGCATAAAAACTTTGCGATTATTGATGCGGCAATGAACGATTTGATGCGTCCAGCGTTGTATCAAGCTTGGCAGGATATTGTGCCGGTCGCGCCGCGTGCCGGTGAAGCCGTGACTTATGACTTGGTTGGCCCGGTGTGTGAAACGGGCGACTTCTTAGGTAAAGATCGCGCGTTGGTGCTAGAGCAAGGCGATTTGTTGGCAGTTCGTTCTGCGGGCGCGTATGGTTTTGTGATGTCATCCAACTACAATACTCGGACCCGAGCGGCAGAAGTGATGGTGGATGACGATAAGATTCATCTTGTTCGTCAACGTGAAGCGCTAGCGAGTCTTTGGGCGTTAGAAACTATTTTGCCGGAGTAAAGTGATCATTTATGCATTTCCATTTTTCTAAAATGCACGGTTTGGGCAATGATTTTATGGTCGTTGATTGTATTACCCAAAACGTGTTCTTTTCTCCGGAGCTGATTCGTCGTTTAGCCAATCGCCATACTGGGGTCGGTTTTGATCAGCTCTTGGTGGTTGAAGCGCCGTATGATCCAGAAACCGATTTTCACTATCGGATTTTTAATGCTGATGGCAGTGAAGTGGAGCAGTGTGGCAATGGCGCACGCTGCTTTGCGCGCTTTGTGCGCATGAAAGGCTTAACTAATAAGTACAGCCTGAGTGTCAGCACCAAAAAAGGCAAAATCATTCTGAGCATTGAAGAGGACGATCAGGTGTGCGTGAACATGGGCATTCCTGAATTCGAACCGAGTAAAATTCCGTTTCGCGCTAAGCAAGCGGAAAAAACGTACATTATGCGCGTCGATGAACAGACGCTATTTTGTGGCGCCGTCAGTATGGGTAATCCTCATGTGGTGACCGTGGTAGAGGATATCGCTAGCGCTGAAGTTGAACGAATCGGTCCTTTATTGGAGTCGCATGAACGTTTCCCTGAGCGTGTTAATGCTGGCTTTATGCAGGTTGTCAATCGTCAGCAAATTAATCTGCGGGTTTACGAACGTGGTGCTGGTGAAACTCAGGCGTGCGGTAGCGGTGCTTGTGCCGCCGTTGCGGTCGGCATCTTACAAGATTTGTTGGATGATACCGTTACGGTTAATTTGCCCGGTGGTCGTTTGGAGATCAGTTGGCAAGGCCCAGGACAGCCTTTGTATATGACAGGACCGGCAACTCACGTGTTTGATGGTCAACTCTCTTGCTAAAGTAAGGATGTGTTTTGTTGCAACCACAGGTAGAGGCTCTGACCGCAGAGGTCGTGGCCGAATATTTAACCGATCATCCCGATTTTTTCCAGCACCGGTCTCAATTGGTGGAACGCTTGTCCCTGCCACATCCACAGGCAGGGGCCGTTTCTCTGGTTCATGTTCAAATGGCCCGTCAACGGCAGCGGATTGAAGAGTTGGAAGAAGAGATCACCGCTTTAATGTCTCTTGCCGCCAATAATGATCGCACTTTCCATGAATTTATGGATTTACAAGAACAGTTATTAAAGTGTTCGAGTTTACCTGCCGTATGTCGAGCGATTGAAGCGACCGCGCAGCGACTTGGACTAATGGCCTATCTGCGCTTAGTTGATACAACGCTGGCGGAATACCGCATCAACCAAGAGTCGTTGCAGCGTTTCTCAACCAATCATTTTAATGGCAAACAAGCCTATTTAGGTCGATTACGGCAAGCCGATCGCGGGTTATTATTTGGCGATCAGTGTGCGGCACCCGAAATGGGCTCTTATGTCGTATTGCCTCTTGGTCAGAATGCCGCACAAGGGATTCTGGCCTTTTCCAGCCCCGATGGTGGCCATTTTCAACCTTGCATGGATACGCTTTTTTTACGTCATTTGGCGCTGTTGCTGAGCCACTTGATCACCGTGTTACCTTGGCAATGTGATCGCAATGAGTGAAGAAACGTCGGTATTACCGAGCGGGTTAGCTCAGCCGCTATTGCGCTTTTATGAGTATTTGCGCAGTGAGAAAGGTTTGAGTTTACATACTCAGCGTAATTATCAGCAGCAGCTACAGGCTATGGCTGGTCATCTTCATCATCTCGGTGTGAGTGAATGGCAACACGTCGATGCGGCTTGGGTTCGTCAGCTAGCCAGTAAAGGGATGCGCGATGGAATGAAAGCCAGCAGCTTAGCGACGCGTTTATCTTCTTTACGTAGCTTCTTTGATTTTTTAATTTTACGGGGTGAGTTGAGCGCCAATCCTGCCAAAGGAGTTTCTGCGCCACGAAAACAGCGGCCACTGCCGAAAAACCTGGATGTTGATGAGATGGCCCAGTTGCTTGAGGTGACCGACAATGACCCCCTGTCGATTCGTGATCGAGCGATGATGGAGTTAATGTATGGCGCTGGTTTGCGTTTGGCAGAGCTGGTGGCGATTAATCTTAAAGATCTCAGCTTTAGCCGCGGCGAGATTCGAGTGATTGGTAAAGGCGATAAAGAACGGAAAGTACCGTTTTCAGGGCAAGCCAAAGAGTGGGTGGGTAAATGGTTGAAGGTGCGTGATTCGCTATTGAAAGGCGAGGAAGTGGCGTTATTTATTTCTAAGCTCGGTGGTCGAATCTCGCATCGCAGCGTACAAAAACGCATGGCAGAGTGGGGGCACAAGCAGTCGGTGGCCAGTCATATCAGTCCTCATAAACTGCGTCATTCGTTTGCCACTCATGTGTTGGAATCGAGTAATAATTTGCGTGCCGTACAAGAATTACTAGGCCATGAGAACATTTCAACTACGCAAATTTATACTCACCTTGATTTTCAACATCTTGCTGAGGTGTATGACCAAGCTCATCCACGAGCCAAAAAGAAAACCAAGGAGTAGTTGATGCTGTTTTACCGTCAGTTAGGACCGATTCGAGCGATGAGCTTTGATTTGGATGACACCTTGTACGATAACCATCCAGTGATTGAGCGTTTAGAACAGCAGGTGACGCAATGGTTGCATCAGCAGCATCCATTGACCGCTAGCCAACCTAACGCATGGTGGGTAAGCCTCAAGCGGCAGATTGCAGTGCAAGATCCTTGGTTGCGCCACGATGTTACCCAGTGGCGTTTTGAGCAGGTAAGACAAGGATTGTTGCAGTTAGGCTACTCTGCATCTTTGGCGCAACAAGTCGCAGAAGAAACGATCCATGAAGTCTTACGCTTACGTAATTTGGTTGATGTACCACCAATGACACATCAGGTATTGAGTTCTCTAGCGGAAAAGCTGCCGTTGATTGCGATCACCAATGGTAATGTTGATGTTGAGCAAATTGGGTTAAGTGGCTACTTTCAGAGCGTACTGAAGGCTGGTCCCGATGGGCGAGCTAAACCTTATGCGGATCTTTTTGAGAAAGCTAGTCACAGGTTAGCGCTTCCGGCCAGAATGATTTTGCATGTTGGCGATCACTTGGTCACCGACGTGCAAGGGGCGAAGCAAAATGGTTTCCAATCGTGTTGGTATAACGATCAAGGTCTCACTTTGCGTGAAAACTCACGTACAACGGTTTTGCCTGATGTTGAAATTCATCGACTAGAGCAACTTAATCAATTGATTTCTTGAATAAACATTGTGATCTATATGGTTAATCATTAACGTAGTTGCACAAATGATACAAGTTGTATTCGCAGTCTGAGTTAGTGAGAGTATGTTCACAACATCGTTATTTTTTCCGGCACAATCTGAGGTTCCTGAATTACCTATTCATCACGCCTTGGCCAAGGCGGGTCAATTACTGATCCAATTAATGTCCAGTGAATCGATAGAGAAAGTTCAAGCATGGGTTGATAGATTATTGACCCTATATCCTGAGGCCAAGGTGATTGGTTTGAGCGCTGAACCGATGATTCATGATGGTCAGTTGTACCACGACGGTACGTTATTGATCTTCAGTCACTTTGCTAATACTCAACTTACCTGCTCCGCGCAAGCGCTTTCCCACTCTGGAAGAAAAGACACCCAAGCGTTAGTTGATGGCTTGATGTTACAGCCCGACTCTCAGCTAATGGTGTGTTTTGTCAGTCAAACTCACATTGATGATAAGGCGCGTTTTCATGCCTTGAATACCTTTGCTCCGGGGATTATCGTCGCAGGGGGGTTAGCCACCGAAACGAAACAAGGGCAATGGGTTTTGCTCGGGCGACAGTTATATCATCAAGCGATGGTGAGTGTCGCCTTGCATAGCGAGAGCTTACACGTTCAAACTGGGGCTTATACGGAGTGGAATCCGGTTGGGCGAACCTTTCGGGTCACGGCTGCCAATGGCTGCATGGTACAACGTATCGATGATATACCGATTCGTCAATTGTATGATCGTTACTTGGGCAATGGTCAATCGGTACCGCTGGAGAGATTGAGCCATTTCCCGCTAATGAAAGGTGAGGCCACTTTACAAGACGTATACATGCCGCTTGCCGAACAAGATGGGAGCTTACTTTTTAATGCGCCATTAGCGGTAGGGGATGAGGTGCGGTTTTGTTTTGATCATCCATCGATAACCTTGGAACAAATCTCGATCGGTGCTGAGCGACTACGTGAATTCCAAGCCGAGCAAATCGTGATTTACAGTTGTACTTCACGTTTGGACTTTATTGCTGGTAACCAAGAACTGCTGCCTTTACAAAACCAAGCGGCCACTCATGGTGGCTATTTAGCGGGTGAGTGGTGGCATGACGGACAATCACAACGCATGCTTCATCACAGTATGACCTATCTCGCTCTGCGTGAAGGCACGCCAGCTCAGACTACGTTAAGCCCTGCCTATGTCACCAAACACGATGAAATTGCCCCGTTATTCAGTCTGATTCGTAATGCGTTAGATGATCTGGACGAGATGAATCGTGATTTGACCCAGAAGATTCAAGATCAAGCTTCCTTGCTTACCGCGAGCTATCGAGTCGATCGACGTACTGGTTTACCTAATCGAGTGGTGCTGCGTGAACGGCTATTACAGATGGTGAATGGTGAACATTTACTCGCGCTAAAATTGACCAACTTCCATCAGATTAATGAAAAATACGGTTATCAAGTTGGTGATCAGTTATTGGTTGATTTAACCGGCCATTTCCAAGATTACCTGACGGTACATCTGCCAGGCCTGAGTTCACTGTATGCGATTGGTGTTGGCGAGTGGGCGACGGTGTTTAGCGCTGATCGCGATGAAGAAGAGATTCATCGTCTGTTTTCGCAATTTGTTGAGCAGCTTGAGCATGTCAATTTTGAACCTTATGGTTTACCGGAAGTGGATTATGTTTCTGTTTCGCTGTGCGCGGGATTAGTCAGCCGTAAAGAATTTCCGGCTGAAGATGCGGACGATTTATTGCTACGCGCGATTGAAGCACGTCGGCATGCCTTTCAGCGTAATCGGCATTTTTGTAGTGCGACGCGATTACGTGCTCAAGATGAATTACGTCAAAAACGATTGGGCTGGTTATCCTGTGTGAGCCGGGCGGTTTTGGATAATAATGTGTTGGTGTACGGCCAGCCGATCGTACATGCTCATTCTCATCAACTGGCTTCTTATGAGTGTTTGGTGCGCATTGAAGACGACGGGGAGATTATTCTACCGGGACGATTTTTGCCGATCATCGAAGGCAGTCATCTTTACACGCGCTTAAGTCGGCAAATGATAAAAAGCACCTTTGATATCATGCGTGATCGCCATGAAGCGTTTTCAATTAACCTTTCTCCGCAAGATTTAATGAGTGAACGCACGCTACTGCGTCTTGAGGCCGCGGTGAAATCGCTGACTGATCCATCGCGAGTGGGGTTAGAAGTGCTCGAAAATGAACAGATTAAAGATTATGGCCAGATGATTGAAGTATGTGAGCACTTTAAGCGTTTAGGCGTGCGAATTATTGTTGACGATTTTGGCAGTGGTTACTCGAATATTGACGAGATTATTAAATTAGAGCCGCAAGTCATTAAGCTAGATGGCAGTTTAATTTGTAATATCGATCAAGACATTAAGCAGCGTAAAATTGCTCAGCAATTGATCAAACTTTGCCAAGTTTTGAATGCCAAAACGGTGGCTGAATTTGTCCATAACCAAACCGTCTGTCAGATAAGCGAAGACATGGGCGTTGATTACCTGCAAGGTTTTTACTTAGGTCAGCCTATGCGCTTACGTCAGCGAGTGCTCGCGTAATCGATGGCCACTTTTGTCGGCCTGTAGGGTTTTCATGAATGTGTCGAGAAAATCGGTCAATGCCTGCGCTTGCTGAGGTTGGTGGATGTGCTTGAGCAATTCACTGGCTACCTCTAAGGTGCATAAATGTCCCGTTTGCTGGTTACGCCTTAGCTGGTAGTGAGAGGTTTGCATGGTCGTTAAATGGGCATGTGGTAGGTTTAACCATGCGCTTTTGCGCAGCATTTTTTTCGCTTCCTGCCAAGTGCCATCTAAGACAATAAAGTGAGGGATTTGTCCGTTATCTTGTGCATGTTGCAGATGCTGCTCGACAGGTTCACTGTGCTCACTGGGATAAATTAACAGCGAGTAATAGCCTGGATCATTGAGGCGTTCGAGCAAGGCAGTGGGCGGCGTGCGTCGCTGCCAGAGATAGTCTGCGCAATCGGGCAAGGCTTTAACCAGCCAGCGACCCGTATTGGTCTCACGTTGATACTCATTTTCATGCATCAGTAACGAGAGGGTTAATGGGCCGGTGAGCGATGGAACCGCAGAGCAAAGACATTGCCATTCGAGACCACATTCTAAGCAAGCCATTATAATTTCACTCCACTTTTGGGTGCTAATCCATCGGCAAACAGCGTGACACCGCTGATCTGTGTTGTTTGCGCCGGTTGAGCGTCGCGAGTGGTGACCGGATAGCTGATGCCATTATAGGCTAATTGATAATGCTGGGTTTGCTGATCACGTCTGAGAGGTAACATCAGATCTTGCCAGCCATGATGAGCGAGCTTACCGAGTTGAAAAGGCGTGGTGACCTGATTGATACGGCTGTTAAAACGCCACTCTCCGGCTTTTTGCTCGAAAATTAGTAAGGTGCATTGGTCTTGCTGACACCAGTCCAGTTGAACGAGCAACTCTGGTGTTTGGTTGCCATTTAAGTCGTACTTCAACCAGCGATAATGGACATGACTTGGGTCGGTCTTGTGCAGAGCAAAATAGCGTTTGATCGCTTGGTCGACTTGCTCATCATAATCACCGCGAGAGGGGATAGACTGCGGACGGTCATTTAAGGTTGGTCGATGAAAGGTCGCTTGCTCGTCAGTGACGCTTTTGGCTTGAAAGAGCGTCAGGCCCCCTTCACTAATCGGATAGACTTGGTGGCCAATTTTTTCTTTATCAGCATGCAACTGGAAGCCATCACGGGTGTAAATCCGTTCTGATAATAAGTATTGCTGTTGATGGTGGGTCATGACTACTTGCACTTGCTTAGGATTGAGCTGTTGCCAATAACCTTTTTCAACCAGTTCCCGTTCGCCACTCAAATAACGATAACGTGTGATGGCACTGTGATCAGCGTTCAGCTCTAGCGTGACGCCAAATCCGCGTTGATCACTGGCACTTGCAAAGTAGGTACCCGCCCAAGTTTGCGTGGTATCGACGTTGCTCAATGTTGCACAGCCTTGATAAGTGGTTGCGGATAAAGTTAAGGTTGATCGCCAACTGTAAAGCGTGTCACTCATGTTATCGGAGCAAACGGCACGCACTAAACTGAGCTGGCCTTCTGGAAACTGATAATGACGTTGCTGAGTCGACAGTTGGCTATTCTCAATCATAAAATGCTGTTTATCGCCGCCTAAAGGCTGAAATTCTAGCCCTTGAGGCGTGAATTGAATGGACCAAAACGGTTCCGTACCAAAAGCGCGGGTCGGACGTGAGGGATGCTGGCAGCGCTGAGGGTTTTCTGCGCTCAGTTGGTTGATCTGCTGGACGACAAAGCGTGCGGTATAATCACCATTAAATCCCGTTTGACTCGGTGGCGTCAGATAACCGATGACCTCACCATAGAGAGCTTGATAAGGTTGATGAGCCACTGCTCTCGCTTGTTGTTTGAGTTCCGGTGATAAGTCTAACCAATACTGGTTATTGCTATCACAAGGGGTTAATGAGCTGACATCTGGGCCGAGAACGACTTCGCCACGCAGGATAAAGGTTTGCATTTTTACACTGGCAGGGTTATCGAGAGTCGCAGGGATCGGCTCTGAGCTTGGCGCCACCGCTGATTGCTCAGGTGGTGGTGATGAACACGCTTGGATAGCAAGCAGCGCAAAAAGGGCGGCTAGTGTGGTTAGCTGCTTCATGTTCTCTCTTCCTCGTGGCAGAACATACAAAAATATAGGGCTTCATTATGGCATATTGGTTGTTTAAAACTGAACCGGATACCTTCTCTATTGACACTTTACGAACACAAAAGGTTTCGCCTTGGGAAGGGGTACGCAATTATCAGGCAAGAAATTGGCTACGCGATGCTGTCAAAGAAGGTGATAAGGTGCTGATTTATCATTCATCTTGTCAGAATATTGGTGTGGCGGGCATTGCGCAAGTGGTACGGGAAGCTTATGTTGATCATTTTGCATTTGATGCCAACAGCGCGTATTTCGACCCTAAATCGAGCCCAGAGTCACCGCGTTGGTTGATGGTTGATGTTGAGTTTGTACGTAAAACTCAACGTTTGATCCCACTGTCAGAGCTAAAACTACTGCAGGAACTGGCGGCATTGCCTTTGGTGAAAAAGGGGAATCGGTTATCGGTGATGCCACTCAGCGAGTCAGAGTGGCAAGCGATCATCGCCCAAGAAGGGGTGAAGGGTTGATATTGTTTATTGCTTTCTTTTGGAGCGAGTTATAAAGGGGATGAACACAACCAGAGTTAGGCGTGATTATCCCCTTTTGTTTGACTTCACGTGGTTTGTTGACAGCTATTGTTGGTTATGACCCAGTAAGTGCTGCTGTAGGTAATGAGCGACGGCGTCGTCGGCGTGACTGCCGATAACGGTGTTATTGGGTAAGGCGCGAAATACTTTTTCATGTGCCGTTGCCATCACTAATCCTTTACCTGCCATTGAAAGCATTTCCACATCGTTCATGCCATCACCAAACGCGATACAGTGTTCCAGTGTTAAGCCTAGAGATTGAGCAATCGCTTGTAGCGCTTCGCCTTTCGATACCTCCGCTCCCATCACTTCTAAACACCAAGGGGTTGAGAAAGCTACACTCAGCTGTCCGGCGAAATGTTGGTTAATTAAGTTTTCGTAGTGGACGAGCTGCTCATGATCTTGTTTGGTATTAGTGAAGAAGATTTTAGCGACGCCTTGATTCGGGGCTGCATTGACGTCAAAGACTTGATAAGTAAAGCCGGAGTCTTCGTGGAAATGGCGCAGTACTTCATCTTCACGATTGAGTAACCAGTCGTCATCGCGATAAATATGCACATAAATATCGTCATCGTGTTTGACCAGATCGATGATCGCTTGGACTAACTCTGCAGGTACATTTTTACTGTACAGTTCTTTGTCATGCTGATCATGCACTCGAGCGCCATTTGAGGTGATCATATAGGCAGGGATGCCAGCAATTTCACGAATGCCAGCAACATCAATATGATGTCGTCCGGTAGCAAATACGAAAGTAAAACCTTGTTGATGAAGAGCGTGCAGCGTCTGCTTGGTGATTTCACTTAATTGATGGTTAGGCGCTAACAAGGTGCCATCGAGATCGGAAGCGACAATACGTACCGGTGTTGTTTGTTCAGTGGTCATAAAACCCTCGTTGTACTGCTAAAATGCCAAGGCATAACTGTGGCAGACTAGTGTAAGTGAAAATGATTGTCCAAAAGAGGGTAAACCTAGAACGGGTTCTTTTCCTCTATTGGCAATGCGTGGTCATTATTGGGAATGCTGTGCAAAAAAAGCCAGGATTTTATCTAACACGGGAGTGCGGTAATGATCGCTTTCAAACAGTAACTCATGCCTTGCGCCATCAATAATCTCGATCTTGGCTTGAGGGTTGGTGCGTGCTAATTGCGTCATGAAGCGAGTTTGAGCGTGATTACTGACAATCGTATCTTGTCCTGCTTGCAGCAATAACAAGGGGAGACGAATACTTTTCATCTCTCTAAAGCAACGTTTAATCGCCAGTAGGCTTTGCCAAACCCAATGTGCACTTGGTCCCCCCAATTTTAGTTGTGGCTGTTGTTCATACAGCTCACGAAACCATTGGTAGCGAACAGCGCTGTGGGTAAGTTGGTTAGTGGCAAAAGGTTTTGGCAGATAAGCGCCATAGCCGGGAGCGTAATGGGGAGTCGCATAGGTAGCACTGAGCAGCTTGGTCAGAGTGAAGGCGATTGGCCGCAACTGCCAAGGCATATTGATCCCCAGCATGGGGGCACTAAGTACAACCGCATCAAAAGGGTGGTTTGGATAACTTTCTAAGTAGCGTGTGGTAATGGCGCCGCCCATTGAGTGAGCCAACAGATAGCGTTGCGTGTAGTTTTGCAGTGGAAACCTAGTGATAAGTTCATCCATATCACGCACATAATCATCAAACTGCTCGACATAGCCCATTTGTGGGTCAGCAATCAGTCGCTCTGACAGTCCTTGGCCTCGATGATCAAAAGAGTAAATATCATACCCTTGGTGAAATAAGTCATAGAAGAGTTCTTGATACTTACACGCAGACTCAATACGGCCATTAACAATGATAATCACTTTATTATGCTGCGCAGCGGTAAGCGAGCACCAATAGAGCCGTTTATTATCAAGCGTCAGGTGATAACCTTGCTGACGAGATTGCCAACATGGTGCGATATCGTGCTGCATAGCGTATTGAAACTGGGCTTCTTGAGTATAAGAGTTTGGCATGAGCTTATCTAATCTATGGATGATGAGGTGCCGTCTGCAAAGGACCGACTTGGCTAGCATAAGCCAGTCAACCAGAATTGCAATGCCTACCTGCAACGCCAAATCGTTTGTATAAAGGCATGACAATATTAGCAGTGCACCCATTCACTTTTTTGATGGATTGGATCCGCCAATAAAAAAGACCGTGCGCTTATTCATCCTTGTCTTTGGGGAGGGAATACGCGCCGGTCAAAAGGGTGGTGATTATTTATGGATGGTTTAATGATTCAGTAATCGTGATCTGTTTAAGCTTCGACTTCGGTTTATTGCAGCCAAGCGTTAAGCATCCAGACCAGTTTTTCTTGCTCGCGAATGTAGTCACCCATTTGTGCGCTGGTGCCTTCATCGCCAACTTCAGCGGCAAATGCGAGGATCGCGCGCTGTTGAGTAATTAATGCACCAAAGCCGTTCACCAGCCCTTGCATGGTCGTTTGACCATCGGTTGCGTTAGTGTGTTCTGCAATTTCCGTGGCATGTAAATAGGCGCTAAAACTGTGCAAGGGCTGAGCACCAAGCGTTAAGATGCGTTCGGCTAACTCATCAATTTTGGCTTGTAGATCGGTGTAGATCTCTTCAAATTTACTGTGCAATTCAAAAAAAGCTTTGCCTTTGATATTCCAATGGTAACCACGAGTGTTCATGTACAGCACTTGGTAATTAGCCAATAACTGGTTTAAGGATGCAGCGAGTTGCTGGCTTTGATGACTGTCTAGGCCGATAAGATTGGTTTTCATACACTCACCTCATTAATATTTTTATAACGATCGATGGTAATCGATGACAAGATTTTGCTGTTTTGCAAACGTTGAAGCTATGTTATCGCCCGATGAGGTGTTAAGAAAATGGGTTGTGGGTATTGTTTTAATAGGTTAAACCGATGGAACTGGGTTGCGCTTTGATTGATGAACTCACCATTGACAGACGATTAGCTTTATTTTTACCTCTCTTTTAAATCCATCCGTTATAGTTATTTTTCTATTTTGGGTAACCCTAAGTCCATCAGTCTATGCTCTAGGGGGAGCGGGATTGTTGCTTATTCACCACCTCTAGAGCACGTTATGACTAAGCGAGTGATTTTTTTTGATTTATTGCGTTGTGTTGCTGCTATTGCAGTGATTGCGATTCATGTCTTAGCGCCTTATCGGTCGATGATGGGGATTATTGCTGATCCACAATGGATCAGCGCGGTGACGATTAATGGCCTTAGTCGCTGGGCTGTGCCGATTTTTATTATGATTTCTGGCGCCTTGATGCTGAGCGACCCTAGGCCATTTGAGTTACGCTATTACCTTCAGCGAAGATTAGGCAAAGTGGTGGTTCCCTTTGTGATTTGGTCGCTGTTTTACGCTTACTTAAGCGGCTGGAGTATTCGCGGATTTGACCTCAATGTAGTAAAACAAACGTTGATTGATAGCCCTCATCAAGAGACCTATTACCATTTAGGGTTCTTTTACTATTTTATCCCGCTGTATTTACTTATTCCTTGTTTACATTGGTTAGTCAATCGAGTCGATGATGGCTTTTGGTACAGTTTGGTGACGATATGGTTAATTACAACAGGCTTGTACTTATTTGGTATTGACGGGCCATGGAGTCATGAGATTTGGCTCTATAGCGGTTATTTGCCTCTAGGTTACCTGCTGTACCAAAAGCTGCGGCTATCGTCTTTTAGCCTATTATTAGTTGTCATTCTGGGTTCGTTTGCACTGTATATGACGGTCCAAGCGGTACTGGAATTGAGTCTCATGCACGGGCGGTATACGGTTGGGCGTTGGTTATCGTATAAAACGCTTAATGTCGTTGCTGCGGCGATCATGGTCTTTGTGTTGTGTCGCTCATTAGCTGAAAGATTACCAAGTGCAGTGCAGCGTTGGGTAGTGATCATCAGCCAGCACAGTTTGGGCATTTATTTATTGCATCCGATTTTCCTATGGCCAATGAAAACTTACGCATGGTATGACGGCCATCCCTTATGGGTCATCCCACTTTGGGTATTATTGAGTGGCGCGGGGGCATTACTCACCAGCTATGCTTTATCAAGGTCGATAGCCACTCGTTGGTTACTGCCTTAAGTTTTCAAAGCAAAGTGGAGAAATTTTCGTCCTTGGTAGGTCAGTATGCCTTGATCGCCTGGATTTAAAGCGTGGTAGTAATGCGGGCCAATTTGAAATTCTCGTTTCGGGCCCAATGTCCCTTTTTGGACATAAATCCAATATTCTTGTTCCTCTTGTTCGGGAAGTGGGTTATCTATGACCACGATTTGTTTGTCTAAAACGGTGACGAAGGCGGTACGTTCAGGGGCATTTTCACCTTGAACATGTTGACGAAAAAAACGACTAAATAACCATAAGCCAATCAATAATAGGGCCAGTATAGTTACGATAAGTAACAGAGAAGGTGACATTATATTCTCCGGAAAAGCCGCTGAGCTAAACTCATAACGGGGCTCGATAGTAGCCAAAGACAAAGAGTGAAGACTGAGTTTACCGAAGTGGTTGACTTTAGGGGGAGTGAAGCGAAATTGCGTGATTAACTCAGCATTAAGCAACAAGATTTTTCGGTTGAGTTCACATTTTGGCGGTGAGATTTTTTCTGGCGCGACAATTCAGTCGTGCCACGTTTTACGATCGGTAACAATAGGATCGTGGTAGTGTATACCTAAACCACTTGGAGTTGCAGGTAGGCGGCAAGTGAGTCCCCATGAGCATAGACAGACTCTATGATTGGGGTGAACGACCGTAGCCAACACCGTTGCAGCTTCAAGTAGCAAAGGTATAAGCAAGGAGGCAGACATGTCCGAGATAGAACAAGTCGTATTACGAACGAGAAGATTAGAGACCTTATTGCGTCAGCATTATCATGCTCAAGGTAAAGGTTTGCATCAGTTGATTTCTAGCTGCGAGGAGCGTTTACCGCATGACATTATTGAAAAGCTGAGATACATCGCTACGATTCGCAATAAAATTGTCCATGAAGATCATTTTCATTTGCCGGATAGGAAAGCGTTTTTACTTGCGTGTCTTCAGTGTGAAAAAGAACTCGCTCCACGTAGTGGGCGCTTTATTTGGCGTGTTGCTGTGATGCTGATGTTATTAATGACGATGGCGGCAGTAACGTTTTATTACCTGCATTGGGATGAGTTATCTAAGTTTTTCCCCCACTTTTTACCCAAGAGCTAGTACAGAGACTGAATCTTGCGCTTTAGATTAGAGACTTATGCTGTCGATTAATAAAATTAAACCGTATCGATAAGTTAAGCAAGGCTAGCGCTATCGTTCGGTTTATCTGTTACTGATGCCAATAAAAAACACATATAAAAAAGGACACCTAGTGTCCTTTTTTATATGTGTTTTTTATTGTTTTCTTTTTTTAACAAAGGGTTAGTAAAGTAGTGGCAGTGTCATTAAGCCTACGATGACCGCGATCATTACCAATCCCTGTTTTTGAGATGAAGAAATCATAACACTGCTCCTCTGTTGTCTGTTTCATCTATGTAATCAGAATAGCTTGCTTTATTGACTTGATCAAGGGGATCTTGCTGAAAGCCTTAAAAGTTGGCTTTAAAGTGTGATGGTTTATCCGATTACGGCTTGATGAAGAGGAGTTTATGAGTTGGTTGCCTCTTGTTCTCATTGGCGCTGAATTATTCATCTTTTAATTTAAGTAATTGAATTTATTGTTATTTATAATGTTGCTTTAATGTTTATATGATGTGTTTATTCTGGTTTTGGCGGCTACTTGGCGAGTTTTGTCATTTTTCAGTTAATTGCTGTTTTTTTAAGAATACACTAATAGCTTAATGATATAAGTTATCATTTGATTCTGGTTGGATGAGTCGTTGTTTGTTTTTTATTGTTATTTTTGTGTCTTTTATTTGTTTTTAATTTAAAGTGGATTTTTTTATTGATTTTGTTTTTTAAGTGTATGATTTTTTATTGTTATTTTTTGTTTTTTATTTTTTAACTTTGATTTTTTATGGGTTTTTGGTGTTTGTTTTTGCTTTAAAACGATGTTTTTTATGGTTTATTGGTTGTGTGTCGGGGCTAATTCAGTCAAAGAATAGTTAACGAGGTAGAGATGCGGATAAGCTTTCAATGGTAAATTTACCACTATCGAATCGCAATCAAGATCCAATTTTTGCAGTTCACTTCTGGACTTCATCGATGACATGCCTACACTGGCGGCAGAATTGATAAGAGGTATCGACATGTGGAGCTGGATTTCTGTGGCATTATCGGGATTCATCAGCATTTCTGCGTTGGAAAATCATCATAGACGGCAAGCCGTATTGTTTAAAATGGTCAGTTTAGTACTACTACTAGCGATGATCATTGAACCACTATTTTCTCGCTCTATGCCTGCAATATGGATAACCACCGGTCTAGTTATTGCTATGTTGGCGGATGGATTACATACGTTTCATTTGCGACCTAAATTGTGCTTTTTAGGCTTTCTATTTGCTCAGCTCTGTTATAGCAAAGCATTTTGGATTCAATTATCCGGTAATATGGTGTGGTGGCTGCCCGCTTTATTGATTGCAACCAGCATTGTGACTTTTTTCCTTCTTCTGCCACAAATCGATACGTTACTTTTTCCTGTTACGATCATGGGGCTTGTGCTGGTACAATTAGCTTGGGCGTCAGGTGAGGTATTGCTGCAGCGCCCTTCTTTGGCATCTTTGGCAGGGTTTGTGGGTAGCTTGCTGTTTATTTTGTCGGCGTTATTATTGGCCATTCATGACTATCGACACACTTTACCTTGGGGACAATATTGGATTTCTGGGAGTTATCTGCTCGCTCAATCTTTGATGGTCGCTTCTGTTGTTTTGCTTTTTTAATTCAACTTTTCCCTTGCCACGGACATACCCATTTATCACCCCCTGTGTCTATTGAGGTTTTATGGAAATTTTATCGGCGGCAACCATGTTATTTTTGATCATGGATCCGCTGGGTAACCTGCCTGTTGTGTTATCCATTCTTAAGCATCTTGATCCTAAACGTCGCCGTAAAGTGCTGATCCGCGAACTGTTCTTTGCCTTAGTGATTCTGATGCTATTTTTGTTTGCAGGGCGATCGATTCTCGGTTTCTTGCATGTTCAGCCTGAAACCTTGAGTATTTCTGGCGGCATTATTCTGTTTATCATTGCGATTAAAATGATTTTTCCCAGTGCGGGTAGCATTACAGGTTTAGCGGCAGGAGAAGAGCCATTCTTAGTACCGATGGCGATCCCGATGATTGCAGGGCCTTCTGTCATTGCTGCGCTACTTTTACTTTCAACTCAGCATCCTCAACATATGCTTGAGCTCTCTGCGGCGGTGATTCTTGCATGGTCAGGAACTTTTGTTATTTTAATGTTCTACAATTTCTTCCATCGTGTATTGGGCGAGCGCGGGTTAAAAGCAGTAGAGCGCTTAATGGGGTTGTTATTGGTAATGATTTCGACCCAAATGTTCCTTAATGGTGTGAAAAGCTACATGGGCATGGCGTAATCGAGAGCAGATAGCTCCGCTCCCTATCAACGCTATTTATCTTGCATCACCAAATGATAGCGATCGTCGGTGACGTTATACCGGCGTCGCTTGTCTGAGGTATAAACGGTAGCACACTTGGCCAGCGGTTTTTTCTCGATGCAGTTGCCAGTTGTCAGGTAGCTCATCCAATGAGAGTTCTTTTTCACATTCAATATAAATAATCGCTTGTTCTGCTAACCAGCCGTTGGATTCAAGTAACGGTACTACTTGGTTGATCAATCCTTGGTGAAAGGGGGGATCAATAAAAACCACATCGTATTCGCTGGCGGATTGTTTGAGATATTGCAAAGTATCGCCATGCACAGCATTGATATTATTGGCTTGTAAGCGAGCGATGTTACTCTTCAACTGATGATAAGCCGCCCCGTTGAGTTCGAGCATGGTCACTAGGTTTGCTTGACGGGAGGCGCATTCAAATCCCAAGCTGCCTGAACCGGCAAATAAATCTAAGCATTTTGCTTTTGCGATGTCTTGCGCTAACCAATTAAACACGGTTTCTTTGACTCGGTCAGTGGTGGGGCGCAATCCCTGTGCGTCATGCACGGGTAATTTTCGGCCGCGCCATAATCCACTGATAATGCGAACATGGCCACTGGGGAGGCGTTTTTGTGATAGGGTTTGCGGGCGACGTTTTAGCATAGATTTTTTGACCGTGAATTAAGTGTTACTATATGACTGATCTATTTAGCTTGTGTTTAAACATTGAGATAAATAGCCAGCAGAATTCAATATTATGACAAAGTTTATCAAGCGAACGAGAAAGTTTTCACTGCTTTGTCATTTTTCTTTTCTTAAAAGGATAATCTTGCAAGAAAAGAGTCATCGTTATGTCAAATTCAGGATAGCTCCCAATGACGGAAAAAAAGAAACGTGGCTTATTGTCATGGTTAGGGTTTGGGGATGAACAACCAAACACAACAACAGTAGTAGAAGAGAAAGAATCAAAGTCAATAACCGAAGCGGAGCGTACCGCTTTAGACACATCGATCTTACCCGTTGAACAAGAAACAGCCAGTTCAGACGCTTTTTCAGAAACAGAAACAGAAACAGAAACAGAAACAGAACAAATACCGCCTAGAATTCAAGAGCAAGAAAAACCGAGTGAAAGCTTTTTTGTGCGTCTTAAACGGAGTTTAAGTCGTACTAAAGCAAATATCGGCGCTGGCTTTTTTGGGTTGTTTCAAGGTAAAAAAATCGATGATCAGCTATTCGAGGAGCTTGAAGAGCAATTATTGATGGCTGATGTAGGAATGGAAACTACGGTTAAAATCATTACCAGTTTAACCGAAAAAGCGTCTCGTCAGCAGTTGCGTGACGGTGAAGCGCTGTACTCGTTATTAAAGCAAGAAATGGCAGAAATGTTGGCCAAAGTAGAAAAACCGTTGCAGATTGATAGCCAAACCATGCCTTATGTGATTTTAATGGTGGGGGTTAACGGGGTTGGTAAAACCACAACGATTGGTAAGTTAGCCAAACAATTCCAAGCGCAAGGTAAAAAAGTCATGCTGGCGGCAGGGGATACGTTTCGCGCCGCGGCTGTTGAGCAATTGCAAGTCTGGGGAGAGCGTAATCACGTTCCGGTTATTGCTCAGCATACGGGAGCAGATAGCGCTTCGGTGATTTATGATGCGATTGAAGCTGCTAAAGCTCGAGGTATTGATGTGGTGATTGCTGATACGGCAGGTCGACTACAAAATAAAGCCAATTTAATGGAAGAGCTGAAAAAAATTGTCCGTGTAATGAAGAAAATTGATCCGCAAGCGCCGCATGAGATCATGTTAACTCTCGATGCGGGAACGGGACAAAATGCGATTAGCCAAGCCAAGTTGTTTAGCCAAGCCGCGCCACTCACCGGGATCACTTTGACTAAATTGGATGGCACCGCGAAAGGCGGCGTTATTTTTGCTATTGCTGACCAATTTCAAATACCCATCCGTTATATTGGCGTTGGTGAGGGGATTGATGATTTGCGTCCGTTTGTTACCCAAGAATTTATCGACGCGCTATTTAGCCGAGAAGAGTAACCACTACGGTGTTGAATCCGGCGATCATGCATGGCTGACCGGCCTGCCTGTCGCCGTTAATATTTTTAGCCAGCGATGTGTTATGTGTCATAGAGGGATCACGGGTGATTAAGTTTCAACAAGTCAGTAAAGCTTATCGTGGCGGTCGGCAAGCGTTACAAAAAGTCGATTTTCATCTGCGTCGGGGTGAAATGGCTTTTTTAGGCGGACACTCTGGAGCGGGTAAGAGCACCTTACTTAAGTTGATCTGTGCGATTGAGCGTCCCAGTGACGGTAAAATTAGTTTTAATGGTCATGATATTACTCGTATTCCTAACCGCGACATTCCTTTTTTACGGCGCAATATTGGAATTGTGTTTCAAGATCATCGCCTACTGATGGACAGAACGGTATTTGATAATGTCGCTTTACCCATGCGTATCGAATCGATTGCAGAGCAAGATATCAAGCGGCGCGTTTCAGCAGCATTAGATAAAACCGGCTTACTAGACAAAGCCCGTTGTCTACCTAGCCAATTATCGGGCGGTGAGCAGCAACGCGTTGGTATTGCTCGCGCGGTAGTGAACCGGCCGACCTTATTGTTGGCGGATGAGCCGACAGGTAACTTAGATCCTGATTTATCGAATCGTATTTTACGGCTCTTTGAAGAATTTAATCGCGCAGGTGTGACGATTTTATTGGCAACTCATGATATTAACTTGGTGCAATCTCGACCTCAGTATCGTCACTTTGAGTTGAACCAAGGCTTTTTGAGTGAGGTGGAAGAGTATGGTCAGCAATAAAGTCAATCCTAAAAAACGCAGCCAGCCTTATCCCAGAGCCCCGCGAGACAGCTTTATTACCACTCATAGTAAGCAAGCCAAAATGGCATTTTCGGCATTATGGCAACGTCCACTGGGTAATTTGCTTACATTAGCGGTGATCTCAATGGCACTGGCGTTACCGGCCAGCTTATATCTATTGACGAAAAATATCGCTTCGGTTGCGGTGAATGTCACAAGTCCTTCTCAAGTGAGTGTTTATCTTCAACAAGGGACACCTGAATCGCGGGTGATGATATTAAAAGATCAGTTAGAAAGTCGCCCTGATATCGCTTTGGTTGATTATATATCCCCACAGCAAGGTTTAGCTGAACTCAGTCAATATGCTGGGTTTGATCAGGCGATTAGTTTACTGGATGAATACGCCCTACCAGGGGTACTCGTCATTACTCCTAGTGTTGAAGACAATCAGCAAATCAAACGGATTGCTGAGGAGGCTCGTCAGCAAGCCAACGTTACCGATGTCAGATTAGATGAAGATTGGTTAGCGAGGTTAGATGCGATTCGACATTTAGCGATGATCATCGTGGTTAGTCTATCGATACTGATGTTGTCATCGATCTTTTTGATCATCGGTAATACTTTGCGTTTTAATGTTCAAGCCAATAAAGATGAAATTCAAACCATGAAACTGATTGGCGCGACGGACAGTTATATTCTACGTCCCTACCTGTATTCAGGGATGTGGCTTGGTTTGCTGGGTAGCTTATCCGCTTGGCTGTTAACGGCTTTAGTGACCATTATCCTCAATGGTGCTGTGGCTGAATTAGCGACACTTTATGATAGCCGTTTTCGATTGATTGGCCTTAATTGGGATGAGTCGTTATTACTACTGATGCTAGGAACTCTGTTGGGGTGTTTGGCGGCGCGTCTTTCTGCGCAGCGGCATTTAAAAGAAATTGAACCGCTATAAAATAGCGCGGTCTTATTGATCGGCTCCCAGAGCTGAGAGTAAAATTATCGGCAATCAAGGCTTGAAACCAATTCATTTTCGGTTCAAGATTGTCAGGTTAAAATTAACTCAAAATCACAGATTGATGAGGATTTGAATGACTAACCAAGCGTACCCAATGGCTCTTATTTCACAAGATAGCTTAGATAGCTACATCCGTTCAGTCAGCAGCTACCCAATGCTAACGGCTGAAGAGGAACGTGAACTGGCTGAGCGGTTGCACTACTCAGGTGATATTGAAGCGGCGAAAACGTTGATCTTATCGCATCTTCGATTTGTTGTTCATGTTGCTCGTGGCTACTCGGGTTATGGGTTACCGATTGCGGATCTTGTTCAAGAGGGAAACATTGGTTTAATGAAAGCGGTCAAACGCTTTAACCCAGAGGTCGGCGTAAGATTGGTCTCCTTTGCGGTGCATTGGATCAAAGCCGAAATTCATGAATACGTGTTACGCAACTGGCGTATCGTGAAAATTGCGACCACTAAAGCGCAGCGCAAATTGTTTTTTAACCTACGTAAATCGAAAAAGCGTCTCGGTTGGTTTAATAACGGTGAAGTTGAAACCGTTGCTCGTGAACTCGGGGTTGAACCTGCTGAAGTTCGAGAAATGGAATCTCGTTTAGCGGCGCTCGATTCAACGTTTGAATTTTCTGCTGAAGATGACGACAACCCGAATGCTTACACTGCGCCAGTGCTGTATCTGGAAGATAAGCAATCGGATTTAGCGGAAAATATCGAAACGCAAAACTGGGAGAATCATACCAATCATCGCCTTAGTTTAGCTTTGGCAAGTTTGGATGAACGTAGTCAGCATATTGTGCGCTCTCGTTGGCTGGATGACCAAAAGGCGACTTTGCAAGAATTAGCGGATCTTTATCAAGTCTCTGCTGAGCGGATTCGCCAGCTAGAAAAGAATGCGATGAAAAAGCTCAAAGAGGCGGTCGGTGATTTTTAGTCGCTAGACAATCAATGAGCAGAAAGCCGAGATCAATCGATCTCGGCTTTTTTATTAGGATCGAAAACAGCGATCAACATCGGGTCGATTTTCTGTGGATAACTCTGTGATGAAAAGTATCACGAATGATCATCAGTGACGATAAATCAAGGCTTGAACGCTGTTTTCTATTTGGGGATATGTTTTTCTTACACACAGAAAAATAAAGATCATCACAACATGTAGTGGATCATTTTCTCTTGAGATACCTTATCAACGCAATCCACAGAATTATCCACAATATAATGCTTGAAGATTATTGAGCATAACCCCACAGTCGTTATGTACTTGTTCAATGTGGGTTAGGTTACAATGTGTGCTAACTAATTATGGCTTAACGAGAATCACTTCATGGACCCATTTCAACATATTGATGTTATCAGTGCACAACAGTTACTTGAACAAACGGAGGCCACGCTGGTTGATATCCGTGATCCGCAGTCCTTTGCGTTAGCTCATCCTCGGGATGCGTTTCATTTAACCAATGACACGCTCAATACTTTTATTAAAGAGCACGAATTCACACAGCCCATTTTAGTCATGTGTTACCACGGTATTAGTAGTCAAGGTGTGGCTCAATACTTGGTTAACCAAGGTTTTGAACAGGTGTATAGTATTGATGGAGGCTTTGAAGCCTGGCATCACGCTCATTTACCGACAACAACGAGTTAACCCAAATGATAAAATTGATCACCTTAGCTCATCCTCGGATGGCACAAGCTTTCATTGATTACATGGCCTCACGGCATATCGAGGTACAGATGCAGCCAGAGGAAGGTGGTCAGGTTTCTTTATGGCTCATCGATGAGCAGCACCAAATAGAAACCGACAGCGAACTACAGCATTTTTTGCGTTATCCTCAAGACAGTAAATATCAAGCGGCTTCTTGGCAGGTAGCCAATACTCAACCAACGCCGTTTACTTATCAAGCCCCGAGTCTTCTATCACTGGTAAAAGCCAAAGCTGGGCCAATCACATTACTGGTGATGATGGTCTGCATCGGGATTTTTGTTTTACAACAGCTTGGTTTGGCTCGTCAGGTGTTTGCGGCGTTGCATTTTCCGGCTTTCGCGGGTCAACAATGGCAATTATGGCGTTGGTTTAGCCATGCGCTGCTGCATTTTTCCATCATGCATATTGCGTTTAATCTACTGTGGTGGTGGCAGCTTGGCGGTGATATTGAAAAGCGGCTTGGTAGTCTTAAACTCACCCAGCTAGCATTGATCGCTGCGGCTCTCTCTGGTGCTGGACAATACTGGGTGGAAGGCGCGAATTTTGGTGGCTTATCTGGGGTTGTGTATGCTTTGGTGGGTTATTTATGGCTGTTGGGCTGGCGAGCGCCTCAACTTGGTTTAGAGATGCCTAAACCGTTAATTGGTTTTATGCTGATTTGGTTGGTGTTGGGATTTGTTCAGCCATTTATGGCGATCGCCAATACGGCGCACTTGGTCGGATTAGTCAGCGGCATGTTATTGGGTTTACACGATGCAAGTCGGTCATCGAAAGCGTTCCATTGAGCGATAGTTCGATGACCGTGAGAGATTCGTTGACTCTGTTTTATTGATAAATGTATTTGGTAAACAGTAAATCAGCGATCAGTGTACGTCCGGTTTCAGGCAGTAAGATATTGTTTAAATCCTCGACGAGGGTTTTTCGTAAGTTTTCTCGGCCAGCAAGAGAGCGGATGGAATCCTCGGTTTGTTTACCAAGCTGCTCAATGACCGCATCACGAATGAGTGGTTGATGGAGCTCGATTAATGGTAGATCGGCACTATTGGCGACCATAATATCAATTCTGACCTGAATATAGCCAAGACGATTACCTCGGGTATGGAAGTTGGTGGTCAATTCCGGCTCTAATGTAAAATAGGCGAATTGAGTTCTATTCTCCGTACTCGCCATCGCAGAGTAGGGGGCTAGCAGGCCAAAGGCGAGCATTATTGGGACTAGATAACGTTTAAGCATAGTTGTGCCTGTTCTTTCTTCTGTTCACGATATTCGAATCGCCCGACTCTTGTTACAATAGCGCATCTGATTGTAAATAAAATGCTTAATAGAGTCTGAACGCTGCGCGGTTTACCTGCATGTCGGCGTTATTGTATGACGATTAAGCGTCATATTGAATACTAGTATGAATAGAATGACTCCGCTCTATCTTTCTTCATTACGCCAAGTTAATTGGCAATGGCCGGAAGATTTTACTTATCCTACGGATAACGCCCAATCTTGGCTATTAGAGCAAGGGTCGTTATCGCGTCTGATGGCTCAGTATTGTCAGCGACTGAGTATTATTCAGCACCATAACCAGTGGCTGGAACCTGCACAACTGGATTTTACGGAAGTGACGTGGTTAACGGCAGAAACGTGTCTATTACGTCAGGTTATTTTAGCCGGAGATACTAGACCCTGGGTCTTCGGTCGTACACTCATTCCTCAAAGCTCTTTGCAAGATCAGCCAGAGGATTTGACTCAACAAGGGGATATTCCGCTTGGCCTTACCGTCTTTAACAGTGATCATGTTCGACGGGATGGATTACAAGTTGGCTGGGCGATGACCTCAGATGGCCCGTTACTTGCGCGACGTTCACGATTATGGATGAATCATAAACCGATGTTAGTCGCTGAATTATTTTTGCCCGATTGCCCAATTTACGCGAAGGAGAGTGTGTAAATGAACCAAGCAAAAGTGCATGCCTATTGGCAACTGATGCGTATGGATCGACCTATTGGTTCGTTGTTGCTGTTATGGCCAACGTTATGGGCGCTGATTTTAGCAGCGCAAGGAATGCCGGATTTCCACGTACTTGTGGTGTTTGTGGTTGGGGTGTTTGCGATGCGTTCCGCCGGTTGTGTGATTAATGATTTTGCCGATCGTCATGTTGATGGGCATGTGAAGCGCACAGCTCAACGTCCGTTACCCACTGGGAAAGTGAGTGAGAAGGAAGCGATTGGGTTGTTTTTAGTCTTGGTGATCCTGTCTTTTTTACTGGTACTAACCATGAATCCTTTGACAATAAAACTCTCTTTAGTCGGGGTGTTACTGGCTTTCATCTATCCTTTCATGAAACGTTATACTCAAGTACCTCAGCTTTTTCTGGGCTTAGCATTCAGTTGGTCGATTCCGATGGCATGGGCCGCTCAAGCCAATACCTTGCCTCCAATCATCTGGTTAGTCTTTGGGGTAAACCTGCTATGGACGATTGCTTATGATACTCAATATGCGATGGTTGACCGTGATGACGATCTGTTGATTGGAGTGAAATCCACCGCGATTTTATTTGGTCGTCGTGATAAAGCGATCATTGGTCTGTTGCAACTGATGACGATCGTTTTATTGATCGCACTGGGTTGGGTTTATTCGCTAGGAGCCAGTTATTACTGGGCGATTTTAATTGCCAGTGGTTTATTTGTGTATCAGCAGCATTTAATTCGTCATCGACAACGCATGCCTTGCTTTCATGCTTTTTTGAACAATAACTATGTCGGTATGGTCATTACATTGGGGTTAATACTCTCACTGTGGTGGTAACTCGATGATCAACGACTAAGGCATCCCGTGGGATGCCTTAGTGTTATTGGGTCAGTGATAACCAGCGTCTGTAACCGTGATGACGTTAACTCATTACCACTCGACCTGACAGATACTCTCTTGAATGGTTAAACGGACTTCAGGATAGAGCATCAGGTAAAGTGCATCGGCAAACTGCTGAGTTTTTTCCAATTGGCAATAACCATCATGACCTAAGTAGCCTTGTTCGGTTAAAGTGACAAACAGCGCCGAAAAGACACCTTTATCAAAAAATTCTGGCGCATTAATCCCATGTAGTCGTCCCAGCCGTTGAGCAATCTCTTGGCTCTTAGCTTCGAGATCCGTTTTGGCTAAATCTGGGTTAGCAACCAGTAGATTCAAGGCAATCGCATAACGTTGCAGTGTTTCGGAAATCGTTCGACCAAGGAGCATCAAGACTTGTGTCTGAGCTTGGTTGATGGTTACCGTTTGCTGTTCAATCGTCACTAAGTGTTGGCGCTCAAGCTCGGATAGGTAACGCTCAACAATTTCATCCAATTCATGTTCGGCATAGCTTAAAAATAGCTCTTGCTTAAGGAAAGGATAGACTTGAGCAACGGTTTGCTGGATAGCACTGATCGATAATGATTGCTGACGGATCAGCATCTGCGCAATTAGCGATGGTAGTGCCAGTAAATGAATGATGTTATTACGATAATAAGTCATCAAAATCGACTGGTTACGATCTAATGAGATAATGTCGCCAATACTGTCGGTTTCAACCAAAAACTTATCTAACGACTCAGCATGGGTGACCAATTGCTCTGCGCTATCACTAGGTACGGTAAAGGTCGTCGAGTAAGGAACATTGCGTAGTAGCGCTAAATAACAATCGATTTGTTTGACCAAATTGTCCCGAGCTAATGCACGTTGCCTTGAGGCTAATAATGCGGTCGCACACAAGGTCATCGCATTGGCGGCAGCAGCATCGTTAATGTGTGTCATCATTTTGGTCGCTAATTGGTTAACGATAGGCATCATCCATTGGGGTTTGCTGCCCCCCATGGCATCAATGTCTTGAGTCCACTCTGGTGCATGTTCATTAAGATAGTGATTAAGAGGGATTGGCTCACCGAAATTAACGTAGCCTTGGCCAAAGTTACGTAGTTTACGTAGCGTGCGAAACACTAAGCCTGCATTCTCTTTTTCTTTGCGTTTACCGCGCAGCTCTTTGGCGTAAGTGCCCACTTCCATCACGTGTTCATAGCCAATGTAGACGGGCACTAGTGTTACAGGACGGTTCAAGCCACGCAGCATGGCTTGAATGGTCATTGCTAACATGCCGGTTTTGGCTTGCAGTAAACGTCCGGTACGTGAGCGGCCACCTTCACTGAAATATTCTACCGAGTAGCCTTTAGCAAACAATTCTGCCAGGTATTCGCGGAAAATCGTCGAATAAAGAGGATCGCCTTTAAAACTCCGACGGATAAAAAATGCTCCGCCACGGCGGAATATTTGTCCGGCAGGGAAAAAGTTTAAATTAATGCCTGCGGCAATGTGCGGAGGAACTAACCCTTCGTGATAGAGCACATAAGAGAGTAGAAGATAATCCATATGGCTACGATGGCAAGGAACATAGACAATTTCATGACCATCTTGAGCGAGTCGACGCACCGTGGCCGCGTTGTTGATGTTCAGCCCTTGATAAATGCGATTCCATAGCCAGCCAAGAACATGATCCCCTTTTTTGATTAAAGAGTATGAAAAGTCGGCGGCGATCTCATCCAAAATATTATGCGCTTCTTTGCGAGCTTTCTCTAATGAGATGTTTTTACGGTTGGCTTCATCGGCAATCGCTTTTTCTATCGCAGGGGAGGTCATTAGTCTTGAAAATAACTGATGACGCTGAGGTAAATTAGGGCCGGAAGCGGCTAATTTTTGACGAGAGAAGTGAATGCGTGCCACACGTGCGAGTTTATGGGCAATTGAACTATCGGTACCGTGAGCATCGGCCATGTAACGCAATGAAACTACAGGGCTAAAACGGACCAAACAGTCACGTCCAGAGATCACCACGGCGATGGCTTTTTGTAACCCGTTTAGAGCTTGTAAGTAAGGTTTTTCTTGCCCCTCTTTACCCGGACGTCTTCCCCATAGCACACTTGCAGGAATCATTTGAACATCCAATTCAGAATCATGCTTATGTAAGGCTAACAGTTCAGAAAAGGTAGTAATCGATTCGTTAGGCACATTATGGTCGTCTTGCAGTAGCGCTGGACGAGAAGCGATAAAAACATAACGTTTTAGCGTTTGACCATTAATGGTCAGTGGGGTCAGTGGGTCGGGGAGCCCCGCATTGAGCGCATGAGTTTGTAACGTCAGTAGATCAACATTCGAGCGAAACGGTAAGACATAAACAATCGGTTTATGCAGATCAATGGCTAAATCATCAATCGGGTTCGATGGGATCGCCGTGCCTTTTACCATTACCGATAGCGGTAATTTTAATAAAGAGCGAGAAAATGAGTGTCCGGAAGACATAAGAGTTCAAGGCCTCAAGATGCTGTACTAAAACTCAAACCGAGAGCGATCGATTTGAGTCGGTGTCTTTTTTTGAAGCGCAAGAATACCAGAAACTGGTCAAACCTTTTAATACTATTCCGTCATGTCAGTTGATTGCTTACTAGAGGTTTGATTTGTTTCATGATTCCTGTTCGAAACGCTGCCCAGCCGTGACGGGCGGTGGAGTAATCAAAAAAGCAGCAATCCACTTTGCTTTTCGTGAATTACTGGATATACTCACAGTTAACTGTATAAAAAGACAGGTGAGTCATGAAGCCGTTAACGCCACGCCAGCAACAAGTCTTCGAGCTAATTAAAAGTAAGATCGAAGAAACCGGAATGCCACCCACTCGCGCTGAAATCGCTCGCGAACTGGGCTTTCGTTCAGCCAATGCGGCAGAAGAGCACTTAAAAGCTCTCGCTCGTAAACAAGTGATTGAAATTGTTCCCGGTGCTTCACGTGGGATTCGTATTTTAGTAGGGGCTGCCAATGATGCTGAGCAAGATCTTGGTTTACCTTTGATCGGCCGAGTCGCGGCTGGTGAACCGATCCTCGCGCAAGAGCACATCGAAGCGCATTATCATGTTGATCCGAGTATGTTTCGACCTCAAGCCGACTTTCTACTCCGTGTTCAGGGGGAAAGCATGAAGGACATTGGTATTATGGATGGTGATTTGCTCGCGGTTCATAAAACTCAGGATGTGCGTAATGGGCAAGTTGTTGTCGCTCGTGTCGAAGAAGATGTGACGGTCAAACGTTTAGAGCGTAAAGGCGCGAAAGTGTGGCTGCATGCTGAGAACGACGCTTTTGCACCGATTGAAGTTGACTTAACTTGTCAAGATTTAGCGATTGAAGGGATTGCCGTTGGGATTATCCGTAATACCGATTGGATGTGACCCCTGCTCAAATATCACGCATTAGCTTGCCAATCTAATTGATATTCATTATCATCTTTTTATGGTGACATAAGGAAGATGATAATGCCCTCTAAGTACACTCATTCATCACCACGTTATCAAGTACCCACTCGTTTACTGCAGCCGCTTTGGTTGCGTAGCCGTGAAAGTTTCGTCGATGATGGCTTGGTCTATGATCCGATAGCCGCTCGTGCCTGTCAGCGTTGTCACCTTGCGCCAGACTGTCTCGCGGGCGACATTCCGCAAAAACAGCTATTGCATGTTACACTGGCTCGACTGTGCGATCAGCAAATTCATCGTTTTTTAGCGACCCATCCTGATGGCTGGATCATTAATGTTGGCGCTGGTTTAGATACGCGTTTTTACCGAGTCGATAATGGGCGCTGTCACTGGGTGGAAGTCGATGTGAGTGAGCATTTGTTATGGCGGCAAAAACTGTTTCATCGTAGTGAGCGTTATCAGCATTGCTGCGGTAGTGTCGATAATCTTGACTGGTTAGAGCGGTTAATCATTCCTGATTCGGCTCCGGTATTGATCTTATGTGAACATGCGTTATTAGACTGCCACGCAAAGCAGATTTCTTCTTTTATTCGTGCGTTGGGGCTGCATTTCGTTAATGCTCGCGCTTGTTTAGTTCTGGCGGGTGATAAAACCATGACACGTCTTGGACAAAAAATGGGCTCTGGTCATTATCAACATGGTTTTGCTAAACCGGATCAAGCGATACTCAATGCTTTGCCTTGGGCACATAGCGCCTTGCTGTTATCGCCCCTTGACCGCCATTGCCATCGCTGGAAACTTTGGCAACGTTTGGTGAGTAAAATCAACGGATTCAAACATCGCCTAACCCCTGTGGTGGTCCAAGTGCGTTGGTAATGTCTTGGCGTTATTGGGATTGATGTTCATTGAGCGCTGTCCGTCGTCATCACTTGGGAATGCTGATTATTTTCGGTACACTGGATGGCCGATCTTAAGAGGGTTTCTATGTGGCGTCGCTAGTCCAAATTCTTACCAACCGCACCATTCATCGTCAAGTCTTACTGCTTTCCATTCCTATGGTGTTGTCCAACATTACCATTCCATTACTTGGCTTGGTCGATGCGGCGGTGATTGGTCATTTACAGCACGCATGGTATCTCGGTGGCGTCGCGCTTGGGGGCATGCTGATCAGCGTTTCTTTCTGGTTATTGGGCTTTTTACGCATGTCGACGACCGGATTAACAGCACAAGCCTATGGCGCTGATGACCGTAATCAGTTGGCTTTAGTCTGGGTACAGGGCGTACTGATGTCTCTTGGATTTGCTGCGGTCTTTTTGTTACTGCACCGTTTGATTGGTGAAGGCGTTTTTGCCTTAAGTGAAGCCAGTGAGCAAGTGAAACATTATGCTCAGCAGTACTTTATGATTCGAGCTTGGAGTGCGCCGGCCGTATTGATCAACTTTGTGCTGCTTGGTTGGTTATTGGGGACGCAAAATGCTAAAGCGCCAATGTGGATGGTGATCATCACCAATCTGACCAATATTGTGCTCGATGTCCTGTTTGTGCTCGGTTTTGGTTGGAAAGTCTCTGGCGTCGCGTTGGCTTCAGTGATCGCCGATTACCTTGGTATGGCTTTTGGTTTATGGTGTGTCTGGCGCTTTTGGCGTGCTAAAGGTTTACCATCACCTTGGGCTTTATTATTGCAAAGTACTCAAGGGATGAGTCGTTTTGTACGTTTAAATCGTGACATTTTCTTGCGTTCGTTATGTTTGCAGGCTGCCTTTAGTTTTATGACGTTTCAAGGCGCGGCTTTTGGTGATCAAGTTGTCGCTGCGAATGCGGTGCTGATGAGCTTCTTGATGATGATCTCTTACGGCATGGATGGTTTTGCATACGCGATTGAGGCGATGGTGGGCAAAGCGGTAGGAGCGAAAAGCCCGTCGCAACTTAAAGCTTCTATTATTGGCAGTACGTTTTGGAGCTTACTAATTTGCCTTGGGCTAACGGCCGTCTTTGCGTTTTCAGGCTCGAACCTGATTGGTTTAATTACGTCTATTCCAAGTGTACAGCAGACCGCTCAGGAATATCTGCCGTGGTTAGTCGCGATGCCGCTAGTGGCGATGTGGTGTTTTTTGCTCGACGGGATATTTATTGGTGCCACGAAAGGGCGAGAGATGCGTAACAGCATGTTTATTGCCGCCAGTGGTTTTTTTCTGGTGTTTATACTTTTCTCTGCCTGGCAAAACCACGCTTTATGGCTAGCGATGTTAACGTTTATGGCATTGCGTGGACTGAGTTTAGGTTGGGTATTAAAGCGCCAGTGGCAGCGAGGCGATTTTCTCTAGCTTAGGAAGAGACGGCTTAAGCTGACGACGACTCTTTTTTTAAGTCGCCGTCATCAACCATTGTTAAAATAAGCCATGGTTAAAACAAACCATGGTTAAAACAAGCGGTTTAATCCATTGAGCGCGGCAACACGATAAGCTTCAGCCATGGTGGGATAATTGAAGGTCGTGTTGACAAAATAGTCGATGGTATTAGCAGGGCCTTTTTGTTCCATGATTGCTTGTCCAATGTGGATGATTTCTGCCGCGCGCTCCCCAAAGCAGTGAATACCTAAAATCTCTTTGCTATCGCGATGAAAGAGAATTTTTAAACTACCGATATCTTTACCAGAGATCTGTGCGCGTGCTAAATGCTTAAATGAGGATCGTCCTACTTCGTAAGGGATTTTCGCTGCGGTGAGTTCTTGTTCGGTTTTTCCAACTGAACTGATTTCTGGGATGGTGTAAATACCCGTTGGGATATCTTCGATCAACTTATTCACCGCTTGGCCCTGAGTAATTGCTTGGGCGGTAAAACGGCCTTGATCGTAAGCAGCACTGGCAAGGCTTGGGTACCCAATCACATCCCCAACCGCATAGATGTGCTCGACATCGGTTTGATAATTGTGGTTGACGGTTAATTGACCACGGGCGTCGGCGGCGAGGCCAACCGCTGATAAATTCAGTTGATCGGTATTACCCGTACGACCGTTAGCGTACAACAAGCAGTCCGCTTTCATCTTTTTACCCGATTGTAAGTGGACAATCACGCCATCATCAGTACCTTCAATTTTCTGATGGGTTTCATCGTTGCGAATCACCACGCCACTATTCCAAAAGTGGTAAGAGAGCGCATCAGAAATTTCATTATCTAAAAAAGCCAATAAGCGATCACGAGTATTGATCAGGTCGGTCTTTACGCCTAACCCTCTAAAAATAGAGGCGTATTCACAACCAATCACCCCTGCACCATAAATAATAATATGCTGTGGATCGTGTTTTAAATTTAAAATCGAATCGCTGTTGTAGATCCGAGGATGGGTAAAATCGATATCATTCGGTTGGTAAGGTCGAGAGCCAGTGGCAATCACAAATTTATCGGCTTGATAGTGCTCGATGCTGCCATCGTGTTTATGAACTGCGACAGTGTGAGGGTCGATAAATTCGGCGCTACCAAAAATTAAGCTACATTGGTTTCGGTCATAAAAGCCTTGTCGTAAGCGAGTTTGTTTATCGATAACGGTTTTTGCATGACCGAGAATGGATGAAAATGTGGCGTGTATGCTGGTGTTGTTTTTACAAAACAGCGGGTTACTGTTGAATTCAATGATTCGACTGACGGCGTGACGTAAAGCTTTCGAGGGAATGGTTCCCCAGTGTGTACAACCGCCGCCGACGGTGCTTTCCTTTTCTATGATCGCGACATTCATGCCAGCTTTGGCTAATCCCATTGCTGCGCCTTCTCCGCCAGGTCCGCTGCCGATGACGATAACGTCAAACTGGTGCTTCTGTGTCATAGGATATCCTTGTTTTTATCGATGCTTATCAGTGCTGTAGCGAGATTGTAACTGATTGTGTTGCTAGGTAAATCTCATTTCCCCGATAGGGTGTTTAGGATCACGACATTTTATAGGATAGCGGCTGGAGAATTTAAGTGTGGTATTTTTGTGTTGTTGAATGGTTGAGAAAATGCTGACACTGCTATGCAAGCTGGGATCGACAATGGTGCGTTTCGCGTTATAGTATGCGGTTGATGATAAGGCTATGAGAATAGGTTCAGTATGAAATCTACCGGAATTCGCGCGCTACAAAAAGAAAAAACTCGTCGTTCATTGATTGACGCAGCGTTTAGCCAATTGAGTGCGGATCGCAGCTTTTCTAATTTAAGTTTACGTGAGGTCGCACGCGAAGCTGGGATTGCCCCCACCTCTTTTTATCGACATTTTAAAGACATGGATGAGTTGGGGTTGACCATGGTTGATGAAGGTGGATTACTGCTACGTCAACTGATGCGTCAAGCGCGGCAGAGAATAGTTAAAGAGGGCAGTGTGATACGTACGTCAGTGGAAACCTTTATGGAATTTATTGAAAGTAGTCCTAATGTGTTTCGTTTACTGTTGCGCGAACGTTCTGGAACTTCGTTTGAGTTTCGCGCCGCAGTAGTGCGTGAAATTCAACATTTTTCTGCTGAGCTGACCGAATACCTGATTAATACCGGTATGGGACGAGAAGAAGCGGTCATCCAAGCTGAAGCCTCAGTGACGTTAGTCTTTAGCTCCGGCGCGCAAGCATTAGATCTAGAACGACAAGCGCGTGATGAATTGTCTGAGCGACTGATCATGCAGTTGCGTATGATGGCGAAAGGAGCCCTTTGGTATCGCAAAGAGCGTGAACGTAATCGACTAAAAAATGGGATAGAGTAATGAGTAACGAAACATCACCCACTTCCAATAGTAAAACATTGCTGCTGGCCTTAATTAGTGGCATGTGCGGTGACGCACTTTTATCATGGCTGACGATCAGCGAAGTCTCTTTCTCCCTCTTTCCACTGATTGCCCTCGTGTTGTCGGTACAAATGTTATACCAAGACTATTTACGTCATCCAGTAGCAGACGATATTCCGTTGGTTGGTTTAGCCTGTTTTTTTGTCGGAGCTTTTGGCCACTCGGCGTTTATGAAGGCTCAATACCCCGATTCAGGTTCAATGCTGTTTTCAGTAATTGTGGTATTAGGACTTTTGTGGTGGATTGGTAAAAAGCTCGGTTTTATCGGACGCAAAAATTAACGAGCCGCTAGGCTCGTTAATTTCTTTTATGCTTTACGTTCTAGCAGTACACCCGCTTCCATGTGGTGGGTGTACGGGAATTGATCAAATAAAGCGAAGCGAGTGATGTTATGCGTAGTAGATAAAATATCTAGGTTCTCTTTTAATGTCTCAGGGTTACAAGAAATATACAAAATACGCTCATACCCTTGTACCATTTTACAGGTATCAACATCCATTCCTGCACGCGGCGGATCAACAAAAATAGTGTTACAGCGGTAACTTTTAAGATCAATGCCAGCCTCTTTTAAGCGATTAAATTCGCGTTTGCCTTCCATCGCTTGAGTAAAATCTTCCGCAGACATACGAATGATTTGCACATTGTCTATATGATTCGCGGCAATATTGTATTGTGCGGACTCTACTGAAGGCTTCGCTAATTCTGTCGCTAATACGCGATCGAAATTTTGCGCGAGAGCGAGCGAGAAATTACCATTGCCACAATACAACTCTAGTAGATCACCTTGGCTTTCTTGCGTGCAGTCTACTGCCCATTCGAGCATCTTCTCGGCAACTTTTCCGTTGGGTTGGGTAAAGCTATTCTCAACTTGTTGGTAAAGATATGCTTTATCGTTAACGTGTAGTTTTTCTACGACATAGTCTCGGTCTAGGACAATTTTCATTTTCCGAGCTCGTCCGATCACGTTGAGATTAAAGCCTTCATCGTTCAGTCGTTGTTTGAGTTGCTTAGCCTCAGATGTCCATGCTTCATCAAGCTGACGATGGTAGATCAAAGAAACTAATAGCTCGCCACTCAAGGTTGATAAAAAATCCACCTGAAACAGTTTGTGACGCAATGTTTTATTACCTTGCATCGCTTCTATTAACAGTGGCATTAGGTCGTTAATTAAACGGCTGGCGGCGGGGAACTGATCAACTCGATACTTTTCTCGAGTAGTTGGATTAAACATGACGTAATACATTTCATCCCCTTCATGCCAAACCCGAAACTCTGCGCGCATCCGGTAATATTGCTCTGGAGATTCAAATACTTCTAGTTTTGGGACGTGATAGGGCTGAAACATTTCAGTAAGGCGGGTGATTTTCTCAGCCAGTTGTGCTGAATAATGTTCAGGATTTACGTCAAGCGTCGCCATGATGGTATTACCTTTACTGGTGCATTTATTGAAAGAGCGCAGATTTTATTCAATCTGACCTACATGTCCAGTTTTGTTGGTGATTTACCAAGTTTAAGGTAATGACAAATCACTTGATTATCATCGGTGATACTAGACAAGCTCACCATTGGTCAATAGTATCATTATAGCTGGTGATATTTAGCTGCCTAGATGGCTAAATTCTGAAAAGGGAATCTGGTGTAAATCCAGAACTGACGCGCAGCGGTAAGGGAGAACGAACGCTCATCAAGACACTGCCTAATGGTGGGAAGTCGAGTTATTAGGTTAACGCTCCCAAGTCCGAATACCTGCCAGCAACTGGGCCAGCAGTGGTGTTTTGCTCAGGAGAATCTACGCGTTTTAGGATAACAACATAATGAATAAATCTTATCTAAGCCTGGCGATGATGTCAGCGCTCTCTTATTGCTCTCTTACCTATGCCCAAAGTTTACCCGTTGATGAGACCATGGTGATAACAGCCAATCGGTTTGAGCAAAAGCAGGTATCGGTACTGGCGGCAACAACGGTGATTGAACGCCAAGAAATTGAACAATATCAAGCGCGATCTTTGACGGAGGTTTTACGTCGAGTACCCGGAATCGAGATAGCTCAAAATGGTGGTCGAGGGCATACGGCTTCTGTTTTTATGCGAGGTACCAATAGCAGTCATGTTCTCATTTTAGTGGATGGAGTTCGGATTGATTCAGCCGCTGGTGGGGTTGCCATTAATCGTTTTCCAATTGGCTTAGTTGAGCGTTTAGAGGTGATTCGTGGTTCTGGTGCCGCGATGTATGGATCTGATGCTATCGGTGGTGTGATCAATATTATCACTCGTTCTCATCGTGGAAATAATCTAAAGCAAGTGACGCTTGGTGTTGGCAGCAACCAATCCCGTAAAGGTGAAGTGGTCACGAGGACGGATGTGAATGAGCTGGGGCATCTACAACTTTCTGCAGGTTTTGAGAAAACCGATGGTTACGATATAAAAAGTCCGCAGACAGGTGTGGACTATGGTTATGAAAGCCAGAATTTGATGGGCGGCTATGAACATCGCTTCAATCAGAACTGGTTGGGGTATGTATCAGCTAGCTGGTTTGACAGTGATGTAGAATACAATTCTTCCGGTATGCTCTACCACAGTTTTTCCGACAACCAGAGTTTTACTGGGAAGATGAATTACGAAGGGAAGCGCTTAAAAAGTTTGTTGATGCTTAATTATCAGCAAACAGAAAAACTCGATTATACCCAAAGCGAGGGTAAAAATAATGCTAATACCAAGGCGAACATCGATCTTACCCAGACGCAATGGGCGAACCTTTATCAGCTGAATGACATGATTCAACTTGGAGCGGGTATTGATGGCCGCTGGGAAAAATTAGACCATGATGCGCTCAGTTATGGTAGTCGTCATGTGTTGGCGGGAGAAAGCCGAGATACCTACGGTATTTTTGGTTCTGGCAAACTGACGGTGAGTGATTGGATTTTTGAAGCGAATATTCGTCACGATAAGCACGATAAATATGATGACTACACCACTTGGTCTTTCGCTGCCGGTTATCAAGTTAACGATCATTATCGTATGCGGGCCAGCTATGGCACAGCATTTAAAGCACCGAGCTACACCGATTTATCAACGGCACCTGATCTTGAACCAGAAAAGTCTAAGAATAGTGAGATAGGATTCGATATCACTTATCCATTAGCGCGAGTGAGTGTGTCGGCTTATGACAACCAGGTGGATAATTTGATTATCTGGTATTCTGATCCTAACGGTGCCGTGTGTGATGTGGTGAATTGGGGAGGATGCACTTTGAATACCGATGCACGAATTAAAGGGGTGGAATTGGAAGTGAACTTTGATACTGGTCCAATCAATCATACTTTAGTGGCGGAGTACAAAGATCATAAAGATGATAATCATGTGCAGTTGGCTCGTCGGGCAAAAGAAAACTACAAGTGGATTACTGCCATACAATTGGGTAACTTTGATATAAATACAACTTATACCTATACGGGTAAGCGCCTAGACTTACCTACACCAGAGCCAACCAGTAACGATTATATTCACTCCACTAACCTGTGGGATGTGTCTGTAGGCTACTGGTTAAGTGATACCATGGTCATTCGTAGTCGGATAGAAAATCTCTTTAATGAGCAGTATCAAAGTGCGCTGGGGTATCGTGCCCCAGAGCGGGCCTTTTACCTAAACGCCAGTTACCAGTTCTAAAATGCAAGGCCGCTGTAAGGCGGTCTTATTTTTTAGAGAGGATCCATCTGATAAATTATACTCATAATATTATTATTTCATTAGAGTGAGAGTGGTTGCCTAATGATAAAGAGGGAGTATGATCACTGACTCTTTCTTCTTGGGGTGTAGTATGCAGCAACAGTTGTCACATAAGGTTCTAATTTTTGACTCAGGTGTTGGTGGATTGTCAGTTTATCAAGAGATAGTTTCACTATTACCACAGCTTGATTATACCTATTTGTTTGATAATGCAGCGTATCCTTATGGCGAATTAGCGCAGGAAGTTTTGCTTAACCGTGTTGAGCGTTTAATTCTTTCATTAGTCAAACAGCAATCTTTTGATTTAGTCGTGATAGCTTGTAATACCGCTAGTACTATTGTACTCCCCATGCTGCGTGCCAAATTATCCATTCCGGTTGTAGGCGTGGTTCCTGCGATAAAGCCAGCCTCACTCGTTGCCCATAAAGCGATTGGGTTGATTGCTACCCCCGCAACGATCACAAGACAATACACACATGATTTAATCCGTAATTTTTCGAGTGAAAAAAGTGTTGAACTGCTTGGATCAACCCGCTTAGTCGATATGGCGGAAGAGAAGCTGCGCGGGCAAGACGTCGATAAAGAAGAATTGGCGACGATTTTAAGTCCACTGATTCAGCGGATAGATGTTGCGGTATTAGGATGCACCCATTTCCCACTCATTAAAGCAGAGATTCAACAAGTATTAGGTGATGATGTGATGTTGATTGATTCTGGTCAGGCGATAGCTCGTCGGGTACAGCAGTTGCTTGATGTAGAACCTGGCTTAAAGCATCAGCATCCGCACACGATTTTCGCCAGTGCGCCCCCTTGGAAAGAGAGCGCTCTGAATGCGAACTTAATTAAAATGGGCTTTAATCCTGTTCGTCCATTTCCTCATCTGGATGTTTTGGATCATTAGCAACTCTCACTTTGAGTGTGCGCTGCATATAGTCTTTTTCATTGAGTGCATTAATCGCCGCAGAGGCATGGGCCGTGGCAATGACTACAAATCCAAACCCTCGGCGTTTTCCTGTGCGTTTATCTTTCATTAATCGGACCGCAAACACATCACCGTATTGAGCAAACAAATCACGCACATCCGATTCATTAGCTTTATAGGGTAGGTTTCCGACGTAAAGCGTTTTTGTATTACTGGATGACTCCTCGGTTGATGGAGCATTCACTGATACTACGGAAGGATTTGATAAAACTTGCAGAGTGATCGCGGCAGAAATAACACCAATAACAAAACTTACCGCGGGATGAATCGATAATAGAGAAAAAACCAGTGCACCAATGATAGCCAGTGCAACAATAAATAATGTAGATTTATTCGAGCTCATATTGAAATACTACTTAATCAGAATGAAAGTAAGAGGCGTATCTAAGATTAACAATATAGACACATGAATCTTACGTTTATGCTTGGAGTTTTTCCAATCGATTGCTGTGACCCTCTTCAAATGTTGGAATTTTATTCAAAAATTAATGATCCGATGGCTTTTTGAGCGAACGGAAAATTAATAGAAAAAAGTACTTGCTAAGCTAAACTAACTCCCTATAATGCGCCCTCACTGACACGGCAGATGCCGCAAGGCTTCAGGCAGTGTTAGTTGAGGGAAAGCTTCTAAAAAAGAAAATTTGAAAAAGTGTTTGACTCTTCAAATTAACTCGTTAGAATTCACCTCCGCTTCGAAGCTCAACGAGAGATTCGCAAGCCAGCTCTTTAACAATTTAAACCAATCAATCTGTGTGGGCACTCGTTGATGATAATCAAAATGCTTAGCAATAAGCACTTCGGT
>NZ_VHTC01000134.1:0-441 GCF_013048685.1 Vibrio sp. A8-1 | reverse complement strand
TTCATGACTGGGGTGAAGTCGTAACAAGGTAGCGCTAGGGGAACCTGGCGCTGGATCACCTCCTTACGTAAAGATTGTGCATTGATGAGTGTTCACACAGATTGATTTGGTTTAGATAAAAGAGAATGCAACGGGGCTATAGCTCAGCTGGGAGAGCGCTTGCATGGCATGCAAGAGGTCTGCGGTTCGATCCCGCATAGCTCCACCATCTTTAAGGGTTTTTAGACAGAATCTTTAGAAATGGTTTCGTTGTTTTTATAACGACAAATCTTGCTCTTTAACAATTTGGAAAGCTGACAAAGTAACTTATCTTCATTGATGGGTTACTTGTAAAGTTCTCAATCTTTATCTTTTGATAAAGACCAAAAATACACATTCAAGTGTGCTTGGTGAAAAACATCTTCGGATGCTTTTCAAAATTGAGTCCGGCAAAATCTGTCT
>NZ_VHTC01000133.1:0-510 GCF_013048685.1 Vibrio sp. A8-1 | reverse complement strand
TTTCTATCAGCGAGAACATTCGTTCGCGGAACTGGTCGCCTCGATATGAGCGAGTCACGTAACAACACTTCCTCATCAGTATGTAATTACGGAGAACTCGCTCCGCTGCGTTGTTTGTTAACGGGCACTCGGAGTCGTCCATAAACCGCCAGACCATAGCATCATCAGCGATGAGATTTCGACATCTACCTCGATATCGTTTTGAGCATTGATAACTACCCAATTTGAGCCAATGAAGCCAGCTCTTTCGTAACCGCCTGAGTCGGCGGTAATATTGGCTTTCGGTAATTTCTTCTTCGATATATCGGTGATGACACCTGAATACGCTATGAGCGATTAAAGCGAGTTTTTCTCCGATTTTTTGGTTTTCAGGACAAACGCTTTCCTCGATAGCGATGACGTTCCTTAATATGTGAGCCCAGCATAATTGGCGCTTAGATTCGTCGATATATTTGTAGGCAGAATATTGGTCAGTCACTAAAAGGTGTGAAACCGCTTCACCAAGTAGTC
>NZ_VHTC01000132.1:0-525 GCF_013048685.1 Vibrio sp. A8-1 | reverse complement strand
TAACCATCAAGGACTCAATAACCTCACTCCTGATGAGGCCTACTTCGGTAGGCAAAGATACGCAGCATGAGCTGGGTCAACCACTTAAGAAATGAGCTTATGTGTCCAACCGTTGGGGTCCACTTCTAAATACCCAACCCAGCACACCACCAGTGAAACCGAAAGTCACTCAGCATAAACTGGACGATCTAAAGAAAGGCGATAGTTGCCCCGAGTGTCAAAAAGGCAAGTTATATAAATACGAGCCCGCTACGCTGTTGCGGATCACTGGGCAAAGTCCGTTCGTCCCAGAGCAACACGTTATGGAGCGGCTACGTTGCAATGCCTGTGGTCAGTACTTCACTGCCAAGTTACCTAATGACGTGATAAATGATGGAGAGCCAAGCCAGAAGTATGGCTACAGTGCCCGCAGCCTGATGGCTCTTCACAAGTTTTTTGCAGGTGCACCCTACTATCGTCAGGAGAGTACGCAAGCGCTGATGGGGATTAAACTGACCGCCTCAACCATCTTTGACCAAGTCGAGT
>NZ_VHTC01000131.1:0-540 GCF_013048685.1 Vibrio sp. A8-1 | reverse complement strand
TTGAACTTTTACAATGTTCATTGGTTAAAGCCACTTTAACTCAAAATGATAAACTTGCCTACTTTCAGCAATCATTGGTGCCGATAAGATCCCAAATAAGTTGAAGCGAAATAGCCTGCGGAATCAAGGAGCAAACAACACCAAAGGAAGAGACCGTTCAGCAACAATCGAACCTTTTGCGCACACAATTTATCAGAGCAGAGCCGGATAAAAACGCACATTCGCCGATAAACTTGCGCTAACCAAACACTGTCAGCAAGCTAGATGCCAATGAGATCCCAAACATGCTGAAGCGAAATAGCCGGTGGAATCAATGAACAAGCAACAACAAAGAAAGAGACCTTTCAGCAACCGTTGAATCTTTTGCGTACACAATTTATCAGAGCAAAACCCGACAAAAACACAAAAGCATGGTTCAACTTTCAATCGCCACCAAAAAGAACAATAAACTCATAATATCAATAAATTAGAATACAAAAACGTCTAAATCAGACTAAGTTTTCCCATTAAAATTTATATATTGATTTTGCTGAGGCTCAA
>NZ_VHTC01000130.1:0-551 GCF_013048685.1 Vibrio sp. A8-1 | reverse complement strand
TGAGCCATAACCACAGAATTGAGTCCTAACACAGCTATGACTGAAACCAATAACTGATTTAATCTCATGTACTTACTCCATTTTATTTTGTATAAAAAACTTCCAACCAACTATAGCGCATAACGCCCACTTAAGGGGCTGACAACGCGACTACCAACTTTCCGCACAACACTGAAACCACCGAAATCAACGCATAATGAAAATGCTGTGCGTTGGAAGTCCCTCTTGAAGTGTTTGTTATGTTTTATTACTTATTGATTAAATTGAACTTTTCCAACATTTATTGGTTCAAGAAACTTTAACTCAAAATGATAAACTTGCCTACTTTCAGCAATCATTGTTGTCGATAAGATCCCAAACAAGTTAAAGCGAATTAGCCTACGGAATCAAGGGGTCAATAACACCAAAGGAAGAGACCTTTTAGCGTAACCGATCATTCTAGGGCGTATTTAACCTAGCAAAATTACTCTCTATTCTGGTACTCATTCTAATCAAGGAGCATCAGATATGACTTCACGACGCACGCCTGATGACTGGCAGACCATCATCGA
>NZ_VHTC01000012.1:0-98018 GCF_013048685.1 Vibrio sp. A8-1 | reverse complement strand
GACTACTTGGTGAAGCGGTTTCACACCTTTTAGTGACTGACCAATATTCTGCCTACAAATATATCGACGAATCTAAGCGCCAATTATGCTGGGCTCACATATTAAGGAACGTCATCGCTATCGAGGAGAGCGTTTGTCCTGAAAACCAAAAAATCGGAGAAAAACTCGCTTTAATCGCTCATAGCGTATTCAGGTGTCATCACCGATATATCGAAGAAAAAATTACCGAAAGCCAATATTACCGCCGACTCAGGCGATTACGAAAGAGCTGGCTTCATTGGCTCAAATTGGGTAGTTATCAATGCTCAAAACGATATCGAGGTAGATGTCGAAACCTCATCGCTGATGATGCCATGGTCTGGCGGTTTATGGACGACTCCGAATGCCCGTTAACAAACAACGCAGCGGAGCGAGTTCTCCGTAATTACATACTGATGAGGAAGTGTTGTTACGTGACTCGCTCATATCGAGGCGACCAGTTCCGCGAACGAATGTTCTCGCTGATAGAAACAGCCAAACTTCAGCAGGTCTCTGCTTATAAATGGCTGCGTGAAATCGTCGAACATCACATGTTGAAAGTTGATTATCAGGCGCCAGTATTTTTAGCGTAAACCGTCGTCAATAGCTCGTGGGTGAATAGTTACCAAATAAGGACTATTGGACTGAATTAAAATAATCCGTGGTAGGTAATGATTGCTCCTCACTTCCGTGAGGGGCAAGTTAAGTGAAAGTAACCGTTCACCGGTAGTTAATTGACTTTTGTCTACAGACCAAGAACGTTTGGATATGGCTGACGCGCGGTTACCGCCTGTACAATCTCTGTTAGCACAGACAAGCTGGATAACCAACGTTTCTTGCAGGTTTCTACCAATGTGTGCATTCGGCCTCTGAACTTGTCGCCAGCATCTGAGGTAGTACCAAAGCTGATTTTACGTTGAATAACGCTGCCACGGATGCGCCGCTCAGCTTCATTGTTGGTAAGCGGGATGGATTCATGCTTCAGGAACAGCCATAAGCTTTGCCGATGCTGCTCCAGCTTTTCGCAACGACCTTTATACCTTTTAACCACGATCGACCGGCCCTTTTCAAGCCAGTGGTCGAACGCTTTTTGAAGCCTGAGCATCCGGCGCATGTATCGCTTATGGCACAGTTCATTCTGTTCGAAGCGATGACGTGTTCTGAAGAGAGCACTGGTGATAAAAGTCAGATACCGGCCAACTCTGGCGGTAAAACCTCCGCCACTATAATCAGCGATTTGCTGCAGGTTTCGTTTAATATGGGACCAACAGAGTTGGCGTTGGCCTTGTGGTATCCAGTTATAGCTCGGACACTGATCACTGATGATCACGCCGGAATATGCATCACCCAAGATGAGCTTTGCTGAGTGACTTGAACGCGAGTACAGGATTTTTTCGTAAACCAGATCTTCGCTGCTCGCCAACCAACACCAACGCAGACGGGATTCATCATTTCTCGGATGAGAGGTTTCATCAATATGAACCATGGGGGCTTTTTGGATGCCAGCCCGAATAGCCTGATGTAGCGGCGTCAGCATTGAAGCCACTTTGGTTTGTGCCTCACTGATGGCTCCGATGGAGAATGTAGTGCCTAACTGTTCTTTGAGCAGAGACTGTATTTTACGGACACTCAGGTGATATTGCCCAGCTAGGACCGCAGTATAGCTGAGCAGGTTTGGGCCCATGATACCTTGCGGCGCGCCTTCTGGTAATCGAGCTCTACTCACTTCTCTGCAATATTGGCATTGCCCTGAGTAAAGTTGGTATTCCGTAATATCTACACGGGGATTCGGTATTTCATGGACTTGGTGACGATAAAAGGGTTTCTTGTGATAAACCATTTTCGATTCACCACAGCAAGGGCAACAGGTATCAGGCCAGCACTCTACCACTGAGTCTGTTTCTTTCAGTGCTGAGAGTTGTCGTTGATGCCCTGTGTGACCCGGTTTAGCTCCTCTCGAATGGCGACCACCAGAGCTTTGAGCTTTTTTCGTTCAGCTCGCTCTTTCGGTCCGTCGGAGGAAGGCGGCTTTGATGAGTTAGAGCCACTGGTCTTGAGTTTATCTTCATACTCACGAAGCTGTGCCCACAACTCTTCGATGAGTGCGTTAGCTTGATGGATATCAGAGACGACGGGGGGCGCGTCTGCAAATTTGGATTTTTTCTTTTTCATGCTCTGATGATGAAGGATGAAAATGATCACTCAAGAGAAAAAAGGGGATCAAGTGCTGTTGGTCACAATTTAGAGGCTGTCAATGGGAGGACTGGTGAACGGTTACAAGTGACATTCATTAAGTGATTGATTAAACGCTCCCACTCACGTTCTTCATCCCCGCGCAGGCGGGGATCCATTCCGCCGAAAACGCCAAGTGACGAGCGCAGGTGCGAGACTACCCCTTAGCGCCATATAAATTTTCATAACAGTAATTGGTCGCTTCAATGTAGCCCTCAACACTGCCGCAATCAAAACGCTGGCCCTTAAACTTATAGGCCAATACACAACCGGATTTGGCTTGCTTTAACAGCGCATCAGTAATTTGAATCTCGCCACCTTTACCCGGCTCAGTTTGCTCGATCAGCTCAAAAATATCCGGCGTTAAAATATAGCGGCCAATAATCGCTAGGTTACTTGGCGCCGTGCCTGGCTCAGGTTTCTCAACCATGGTATCAACTCGATAAATATCATCTTTGATCATTTCACCAGCAATCACGCCATACTTATGAGTTTCATCTTCAGGTACTTCTTGCACGGCAATGATTGAGCAACGAAACTGGTTATATAAAGCCACCATTTGCGCTAATACCCCTTGCTCAGGATTAACACATAAATCATCCGCTAACACCACCGCAAAAGGATTATCACCAATCAAAGGCTGGCCGGTTAAAATTGCATGACCTAAACCTTTCATTTCACGTTGGCGGATATAAGTAAAGTTGGCCGCATCAATCAGTGAGCGAATACCGGTTAAGAGATTCTCTTTGTTAGTGCCACTGATCTGATGTTCTAATTCATAGTTTTTATCAAAGTGATCCATTAAGACATTTTTTCCACGCCCAGTGACCACACACATGTCGGTCATCCCCGCCTGAATGGCCTCATCAACGCCGTATTCAATTAAGGGCTTGTTGACAACCGGCATCATCTCTTTAGGCATTGATTTGGTGGCAGGTAAAAAGCGGGTGCCGTAGCCAGCGGCAGGAAATAAGCATTTTTTAATCATAATAATAACTTACTGGGTAATGGTTAATGGTTAATGGTTAATGGTTAATGATGATAAAGTTTATAGTTTATAGTTTATAGGTCCTAGATCCTAAGAAAAACACCACTCACCATTGTCATCCCCACTCACGTTCGTCATCCCCGCGCAGGCGGGGGATCCAAGTTTTAGTTTTTATCTAGGACCTGCTTTTCCCTAGGACCTAGGACCTGCTTTTAACCTAGGACCTCATAGTTTATAAAACTCGCGATACCAATTAATAAACTCCGCCACGCCCTCTTTGACACCAATACGTGGGCGATAACCTGTCGCGGTAAATAAATCTTCGGTATCTGCGTAAGTTTGATAAACATCCCCTGGTTGCATACCACGGAAGTTTTTCTTGGCTTCAATGCCAAGTTGATCTTCAATCGCTTTAACAAATTCCATCAAATTAATTGGCGAACCATGACCAATGTTATAAATCGCGTAAGGGGCTGAGCTGGTTGCTGGCGTGCCAGATTCTACCGTCCAAGCCGCATTACGAGTTGGTAGCACATCGGCAATGCGTACTACGCCCTCCACAATATCGTCAACATGGGTAAAATCACGCCACATATCACCATGGTTATTAATATCTATGGTTTCGCCCGCTAAAATCTTCTTGGTAAAGATAAATGGAGCCATATCCGGACGTCCCCAAGAACCATAGACAGTAAAAAAGCGCAAACCCGTGGTCGGAATATCGTAAAGGTGCGAATAACTGTGCGCCATTAGCTCATTAGATTTTTTAGTGGCTGCATATAACGAGACTGGGTGATCGACCGAGTCAGAAGTCGCGAAAGGGACTTTAGCATTTAAGCCATACACAGAGCTGGACGAAGCGTAGACTAGATGGCCCACTTTATTTTGTCGGCAACCTTCAAGAATATTCAAATGACCGACTAGGTTTGAATCGGCATACGCATGAGGGTTTTCGAGTGAATAACGCACCCCAGCCTGCGCGGCAAGGTGAATCACGCGCTCAAACTTCTCTTGATCAAAAAGCTGCGCCATGGCATCGCGATCGGCAATATCTAGTTGGATAAAACGAAATAGCGGGTGCTCAATACGTGCCAGTCTGGCGTGTTTTAGATTAACATCGTAATAGTCGTTGATATTATCAATGCCAACCACATGATGGCCTTGCTCAGTTAATTTTTTAACGGTGGCGCTACCAATAAAGCCAGCGGCACCAGTAACTAGATATTTCATGTTTAAGTCTCGAAAAAGAATTAGGGGCTAGATTGTAAATGCTTAATGATGATAAAGGTGATAGGGCCTAGAGCACCGATCAGTTTAAAAAACACACAGTGACTTTAGCCCCAAAACATGATCAAATACACAGTATTATTAACTTATCAACTGATTGATTATGTCTAATTCTAGAAACTGGGAACCACCAACTGCTCTTTCCAAAAAAGAGCAGTTTATTTGCAAAAAGTTAAAACAGACCGGAAAACTGTTTGTGTTCTTACGCACCAATCGTCATCTCATCATTAATGAAGAGATTAATCATAAGCTTATGTCGATGTATGCTGACCACCCAAGAGGAAAGCCTGCTGTTCCGGCCGCTCTTTTAGCGATGGCAACGATTCTTCAAGCATACGAGCAAAAATCGGATGCCGGAGCGACATTAGAAGCGATGTTTGACCAACGTTGGCAAATGGTACTGGACTGTCTAGGGAGCGAGGAATCGCCATTTTCACAAGGCACCTTATGTGATTTTCGTCATCGTTTAATTGCACACGATATGGATGTAGTTTTACTTGAACATACCGTAAATGTCGCTCGTGAAGTTGGAGGTTTTAGTCATGTTCAGCTCAGAGTGGCCCTAGACTCAGCGCCACTACAGGGCGCTGGTCGAGTTGAAGATACGTTCAATTTAGTGGGACATGCTCTTGAATTAGTCGTCAACTGTGCTGCACAAATAAAGATGATCTCAGAAGAAGAACTCATCGAAGAATGTGGTCTAAAACTGGTAGGAAAAAGCAGTGTCAAAGCGGCGTTAGACATTGATTGGTCAGATAAAAACGAGAAGCATCAAGCCGTTGAAACCTTGCAAAATGATGTTGACGCTCTGAAGCAGTGGTTAGAAAAACAACCCTCCGCCTTTATTAAGCATAAAGGGCTGGAAGAGAGCCTCGCTTTACTTGCAAAAGTTTTGGAACAGAATATAGACCCTGACCCGGACGGAAATGGGCCTAAAGTAAAAGAGGGTTCGGTGCCGGATAGGCAAATCTCTATCTCAGACTCAACAATGCGCCATGGACGAAAATCAAGCTCAAGGACGATTAGCGGGTTTAAGCAACATATTGCTGTCGACTTAGACAACAAGCTGATATTAGCGACCTGTGTCCGTCCTGCCAATGAACCGGAGCACAAGGCGTCGGAGTACTTAAAACCCAAAGTCAATGCTTACGGTGAAGTTAAACAAATTCAAATAGATAGGGGTTATTTAGCTGCTCACTGGACAACGGAGCTGTACGAAGCAGGAAAAGAGGTTGTTGCAAAACCATGGACACCGCCATCCAAGAGCGCACTGAGTAAAAACGCATTCCAAATTGACTTGGTTGAAGGCAGTGTCATGTGCCCAGCAGGGAAAGTTGCCATGATAAAGTCTGGAAAAGTAACGCAAGCCCGTTTTAAATCAACGGAATGCAACGCTTGTCCGAAAAAAGCAGATTGTACGACATCAGAGAAAGGTCGAAAAATTAAAATACACGAGCAGGAAGCGATGCTGCAAAAACTTCAGAAGTACGTAAGTACGTCTCAAGGTCGGGCTGATGCTAGAGAGCGGGTCAAAGTAGAGCACTCTCTAGCATCAATCTGCAACCGCAAAGGTCCTAGAGCAAGGTACCGAGGCTTGCGGCTAAATGAATATGATTTAAACAGAACGGCAGCTATTACCAACCTGCATATAGCGATGAGTTTGGCTGCTTAAAATTTAAACTATATGGTGCTCTAGGATAAGTGCCATTCTCACCGTCGTCATCCCCGCGCAGGCGGGGATCCAGGTTTTAGGCTCTAAAATCCCCTCCACTCACCGCTGACTTTAGTTCACTGATTTATGACAACCACAGCGTTAACTAACACTTAGTATGGATTCCCGCCTACGCGGGAATGACGGTGGTTGGTGCGAGGGTATAAACGTAGTTGAGCGCCTTAGCTTTTAACTTAATCACTACCAAACAAATCACGGGTGTAGACCTTATCAACCACATCCGCCAACTCTTCCACCATACGGTTAGAGACAATCACATCCGCAGTTTGTTTAAACTCGTTTAAATCTTTAATCACCCGTGAATGGAAAAACTCCGGCTCATCGAGTACCGGCTCATAAACCACCACGTCAATACCCTTGGCTTTAATCCGTTTCATAATGCCTTGAATGCTCGATGCGCGGAAGTTATCTGAACCGGCTTTCATGATCAAACGGTAAATACCCACCACTTTTGGCTGGCGCTTGATGATTGAATCAGCCACAAAATCTTTACGGGTACGGTTCGCCTCGACAATCGCGCCAATGATGTTATTTGGCACACTGCTGTAGTTGGCAAGTAACTGCTTGGTATCTTTCGGTAAACAATAACCACCATAACCGAATGACGGGTTATTATAGTGGCTGCCAATACGAGGGTCTAAGCCTACACCTTCGATGATCTGACGCGCATCTAAACCATTGGCCTCGGCATAAGAATCTAGCTCATTAAAGTAAGCCACTCGCATGGCTAAATAAGTATTCGAAAACAGTTTCACCGCTTCTGCTTCGGTAGAATCAGTAAACAGCACTGACACGTCTTTCTTTTCCGCCCCTTCAAGCAGTAAGTTGGCAAATACCTCTGCCCTTGCGCTGCGTTCACCGACAATAATTCGTGATGGGTGCAGGTTATCGTACAGCGCTTTGCCTTCACGCAAAAATTCAGGGGAGAAGAGGATATTATCGCAATTGAGCTCTTGTTTAATCCGTGCTGTGTAGCCCACGGGTACGGTCGATTTTATCACCATCACCGCATCAGGGTTAATCGCCATCACATCGCGGATCACCGCCTCAACCGAGCTGGTATTAAAGTAGTTAGTTTGCGGGTCATAATCGGTGGGCGTGGCGATAATCACAAACTCGGCATCTTGATAGGCTTGCTGCTTATCTAAGGTAGCAACAAAACTAAGCGGCTTATGAGCGAGAAAGTGTTCAATTTCTGCATCGACAATTGGCGATTGCTTTTGATTTAACATGGTGACTTTATGTTCAACGATATCAACCGCCACCACTTGATGATGCTGGGCTAATAACATGGCATTGGAAAGACCAACATAGCCAGTACCTGCTACTGCAATTTTCATTGTTTGTTCCTGATTTGAATATTTGAGATTCTGATTTGAGGTTCTAGGTGCTTAATGCGTAATGATGACAAAGGTTATGGGGCTGGATACTCTAGGTCTTAGGAAAAACACCACTCTCACCATCGTCATCCCCGCGAAGGCGGGGATCCATTCTGCCACATGCGCCAATTGGTGAGGTGAGCGCCTAAGTTCTAACTGTCTAGATACAGACTCAGTTTAAGCCGTCTGGGTCGTTTTTAACTCTACAATATTAGACTGAGCCTGCTCTTTTTTTTGTTTTTCATTCCACACCAAATCACCGATACCATCAGTAGGATCAAAACCTGTAGGCGCATCTAATAGAATTTGGCGAATTGCTTCATGATCAAAGTGATGACAAGCTTTATCAAGGTTGTCGAGGATAATCGCAAACTCATTCAATGGTAAGAAACGCTCATTCGCTGTCATGATACGTTCATGTTCAGTGCCCTCAACGTTATCGCCGATCAAGAGTTCTTCATAGAGCTTCTCACCTGGGCGCAAACCGGTGAATTTAATTTCAATATCACCATTCGGGTTTTCAACACTTTTCACTTCTAAGCCGGATAAACGAATCAAATTTTTCGCTAAATCGACAATTTTAACTGGCTCACCCATGTCCAGAACAAACACATCTCCACCTTTACCCATTGCGCCAGCCTGAATCACCAACTGTGCTGCTTCAGGAATCGTCATAAAGTAGCGGATAATATCTGGATGAGTCACCGTGATCGGCTTACCTTCAGCTATTTGACGTTTAAATAAAGGGATAACCGAGCCTGAAGATCCCAATACATTACCAAAGCGAACCATACAAAAACGCGTGCCACGGGCTTTTTGCGCTTCTTGCTGGGCTAAAGCTTGCAATGCTAATTCTGCCATACGTTTAGTGGTGCCCATGACATTCGTTGGCCGCACCGCTTTATCGGTTGAGATAAGGACAAAAGATTCAACCTTGGCTTCAATCGCGGCTCTGGCGCAATAATAAGTGCCAAAGACATTATTACGTACCCCTTCAACCACATTGTACTCAACTAAAGGAACGTGCTTATAAGCCGCAGCATGATAAACTGTTTGTACATTAAAAGCTTTCATCACTGTAGATAAACGGTTAATACGTTGCACAGATCCCAGCAGTGGGATGATCTCCACCGCCAGCTGTTCAGCTTCAACAAACAGTGATAACTCTTTATCGATTTGATATAGAGCAAACTCTGACAGTTCAAATAAGATCAAGGTGTTAGGCTTTTGCATCACAATTTGACGACAAAGCTCAGAACCTATCGAGCCGCCAGCGCCAGTGACCATCACCACTTTGCCTTGAATATTTGACTGCATTAAATCCACATCGGGAGCAACCGGATCGCGACCTAATAAGTCTTCTATCGCAACATCTTTTAATTCATCAACAGTAGCGTGCCCCTCAACAATATCGGCAAAATCAGGTACGGTGAGCACTTCTACTGGTAAATGCAGTAACTCATCAAGGATCTGCTTTCTTTCTGCACGAGAAGTGCGAGGAATAGCCAATAAAATTTTATCTACCTGATATTTATCAACTAATCTTTCAGCCATCTGTGCCGGATAAACCGTTACCCCTTGAATAATGGTATTGGCCAGGGTCAGATCATTATCTAAAAAGGCTTTAATTTGGTAATGAGGGGAATTACGTAGTGCAATAGCGAGTTGCCGTCCGGTGCTACCAGCACCATAAATTAGCACTTGGGCGCGATCATTATTACGGCACTGGGTTTGTACTATCATTGAACGCACTAACATGCGCGCGCCACCACAAAGCAACACGAGAAAAGTTAAATAAATAACTGGCACGGTGCGAGGTATGGCAGCGTTAAAATAATAAGCAAAGGATGTTAATGCTAATGAAGACAGCAAGGCACCAGCGAAAATCACCACCAGCGCATGGAAGGTTAAAAAGCGCAGCACCGCGCGATAAAGCCCTAAACGAGTAAAGACCACTAAGGTGACAACCACAGTACCAAGTAAAGTCAATGTGGTTAAAGATGAAGGAGGTATAACTACCTCACCTAATCTCGCCCATAGCGCAGCAAAAAAAGACACGGTGATTAACAAGGTGTCAATTGCTAAGCTAATTAAACGTTTATAAGCTCTGGGTAAGGACCAAAGGTAAGCCAACTTGTCCATAAATACTGATCACTTTTATCGTAGATTAAGATTTTTTAACAGCGTCACCCGAACCGCTACCTGTGACTGTCATGATTATATACTTAAAGTAGTTTGTTATAGTTAAAGTATCAATCATTTCACGGTCTGTTTGTGCCAGTAGCGCTGGAGTGGACATATCGATATTTTGTACTTGTGCTAAGCCAGTAATACCAGGGAGTACATCATATACCCCAAGGGCATCACGTTCTTTAATTAACTCTTGTTGGTTAAAGAGATTGGGGCGCGGACCCACTAAGCTCATTTCACCTTTCAGCACATTAATCAATTGTGGCAGCTCATCGATCTTGGTTTTGCGCAAAAACGCACCTAATTTAGTGATTGAAGCATTACTTGCTAGGTGTGAAGCCACTGACTGAGTATCTACTGACATGGTGCGGAATTTTACCAGTTTGAATGGTTTTTTGTTTCGCCCGACACGCTCTTGCACGAAAATCGGCGAGCCAGTATCAAACAACCCAATGATGGTTACGACCAGTAAAACTGGCCATAAAAATAGCAAGCCAAAGAAAGCTGCTAAGAAATCTATTAGACGAATCATGATATTATTTATCCGAGTCTTTTAATGAAGCCATGGCTTGTTCCATGGTGAATGGTGGAGTCCAACCCAAAAATTGTTGGATATTTGAAGAATCCACTTCTAAATTACCAAATAACTGTTCAATCATCGCTGATTTACCCGTTACTTTACCAATTAAATGCATTAGACCAACTGGGATTGGCAGTTGAACAATTTTCTTACCCAATCCTTTAGCCATGGCATTAGTAAATCCCTTAATAGAAACCGTCTCACTATCACTCGCTAAAAAAGTATGGCCTGCTGCATTTGGATGGGTAGCACATGTTACCAGTAAATCCGCTAGGTTTTGCACTGCAATAAAATCACGACGATTATTCGCAAGCCCAAAAGGTAAAACAGGCAGCTTTCTTACTAGCTTAGTCAGCATACCAAAGTTACCCGGCGCATTAGGGCCATAAACCAATGTAGGCCTAACAATAACTACCTCAAGCCCAGTTTCCTCGGCAATTTTTTTTAAACCAAGTTCGGCTTCGTATTTAGATTGTGCGTAAGGATTGTGCGGCTCAACTTTCATATTCGAGGTGAAAGGTTTATCTTTGGTTGAGATGCCATTGACACCAATTGAACTGACAAAAACAAAGCGACGAACACCAGCCTCAGCAGCTTTTAAAGCAAGCCTCAAAGTTCCATTTGTATTTATAGACCGATATTCTGCATCAGTAAACACGTTATTGTGTGCAAGACCAGCAAGATGAATCACCGAATTAATATCATGAAAGCAATGACTCCAATCCGTTGATTCATCTAAAGAAGTAATGACATAATTATCTTTGAATGGATGCTTTTCACCAAAACGTACTACACTACGAAAATCTTGTTCTAAACTAGTAAGTTCTCTACCAACAAATCCTGTAGCTCCGGTTACTAGTATTGCCATAATTAAACTCTCACCAATTTTCTAGTCAATAAAGTGAACACTTTATAAGGCAATTTAAGTGCAACCATGATCATGTTCGTGTAAATACCATTTTCTCGACAAGCCCTAACGATTTCTAAATTTTGATGTATCCTCCACATTAAACCACTGGAGCTTATTCCACCTTCTCTCATTTTTACCGTAATCTTAGGTACTCGATTGAATTTGATACCTTTCGTTACACAACGAGCTATAAATTCAAAATCTGCTGCAACTCGGTAATTTAATTTATAGAGTCCACATTTATCATAAACGGACTTTTTTGCGTAAAATGTAGGGTGAGGTAGCATTAAACCAAATCTAATTAGTGACCGTTTGAAAATTTTAGAACTATAAAGTCTTGTCACTTTATCGGTATTCTCTGCTTGAACATAAATAAGATCAGAATAAACTGCATCAACATCTAATTGACTGAATCCAGACATCAAATCCGATACACTCGTTCGAGAAACGAAAAAGTCATCCGAGTTTAATATGCCAATTACATCACCACTCGCTAGTTTAATCCCTTTATTCATTGCATCATATAAGCCCTCATCCTTCTCACTTAAGTAAACATCTACATGATTAGAATTTTTTTTCACAATATCCAGAGTACTATCAGTCGAACCTCCGTCTATGATTATATATTCAATATCATCATAATCTTGAGAAGCGACCGATCTAATAGTGTCCTCTATCGTTTTTTCAGAGTTATAACAAACCGTAATTATCGAAACTTTCATATTTAATTAGTACTACTTAGCAGTAAGTTCGAGCAATCGTACCATTGCTATTTAATGAATAGCTGGACGTTGCTGCAGGAATAATCGCTGACTCTCCGGCAGTCAAAATCACTCTACTCTGAGATGAGTAGAGCTCCACCGTACCATTGATACACAATACAATTTCCGGTGATAAAACAGCAATATCTAACAACCCATCTTGGATAATATCAAACTTGAAATCATCTACAGGGATTGGATATATCGAACGCAGGCCATCTACTGAAGGGGGCATTCTTAGTTCGCTCGACTTAATAGACTCAAACCTAGTGTTTGCTAACAACGCGGGGACATCAATGTACTTCGGTGTTAAACCTGCACGTAAAACGTTATCAGAGTTAGCCATAACCTCAACACCGATGCCTTTTATATATGCGTGGGGAGTTTCTGCATATAAAAACATGGCTTCTCCCTGTTGAAGTTCAATAACATTGAGGAATAACGGTGAAAAAAGTCCTACATCACAAGGATACAATTTTGCCAGGTCGGTAATAAGCTGAAAAGTTTCAATAACCTCTACGTCTTCTTCTTGAGTAGGTTCAAAACTCAATAATTCTTTTACCGCACGAGTCTTTTGTAACTCATCCATTTGCAAAATAGTAGCGAATAACTGCTGTAACGTTTCCTTGGTAGGCATAGCAAGAAACGGTGCTAATATATCATCCAGTGAGGTCAAGACGGCAGCAGAAAAAAGCTTATGAATAAACTGTAGCTCACGAAAGCCATTCATTGCTAAGTAAGGGGTAATCGCGTAAATGAGCTCTGGCTTATGATTAGCATCCTTGAAATTACGCTCAGGCGAATCAATAGCGATTCCTAAGTAATTCTCTTGTTCAAAACCAAATTTAGCTGCAACTTTACTAGGATGCACTTGAACCGATAACGGTTGGTGCGCTGCTAGGATTTTAACCAAAAATGGTAATTGGCTCCCATAACGCTCAAAGTTTTCACCTAACCAAAAAATTGGGTTGGCGACTATTGCATTAGCTAAAGAACATTCTTGACCGTCAATGAAGAGTGTCGAGCTACCATTAGGGTGTGCTCCCATCCATAGCTCTGCTTGCGGTTGTTGGTCTGGATTTGCAATTTGGAATAAATCTGAAAACGCATATTTACAGCCCCATGCAAAATTTTTTATTGGGTTATTTAATCGATATATCACTATGTTACTACCAACTAACTATTGCTACTTAATCAAATACGATAAATCCATAGTTAGCAATTTATCTAAGGTTTGTTGCACGATCTGATTTGCTTTAACCATCGTACTCGCCTCGGCATAGCAACGCAGTTCAGGAGCGTTGCCCGATGGCCGCAAATGGAAAATCGAGTTATCCGACAAAGTAATACGCAACCCATCAGTGATATCCACTGCCTGTACCGTAAGGCCAGTAAAGCCAACTTGCTCGCTAAGTGCTTGGGCGTTTTTTGCGCCTGCTTGCACAATCGCAACGCTCTTCTCAGTGGCAAAGTTTTGAATACGGTCGCTATGAGTGTAACGTTTAGGCAGGGCTTCTACTAATGCCGTAATACCCGACTCTTTCGCTGCAGACAGCAACATAATAAAGGGTAATACCGCGTCACGTGTTGGTAGCGCTTTCAGTGCTTTGCCATTGATTTGCACATCAGAACCTAGCAGATAACCGCCATTGGCTTCAAATCCGGAGATAGAATCATAATGCTTCGCCAACTCAGCAAATTCGGCAATGACATACGGTGAGCCAATACGAGTGCGCGATACCTGACTAAATTGTGGAATCGACTCGATCACCGTATTACAGCTGACTGGCACCGCCAGCGCTTGCATGTTCATGGCCTGTGCGCACAGCACGCCAAGAATATCCCCACGCAGCCATTCGCCGTTTTCATCAGCCACTAGTGGTCGGTCGCCATCACCATCAGTAGAAAAAATCGCATCCAGTTGATACTGCTGTGACCACGCCTTAGCCTTCAACTTATCCGCTTCTGATACCGCTTCAGTATCAATAGGCACAAACTCATCACTGCGCTCAAGTGCAATCACTTCAGCACCTAGTGCGGTAAATAGAGGTTGATAAAGATCGCGTCCCGCACTGGAGTGTTCATAAACACCGATACGCTTGCCGGCCAGTAAATCTTGCTCAAACAAACTGGTGTAGCGCTCAATATAAAGTTCAGCAGCTTGTGGATTGACGACTAAAGCAGGGAGCGTTTCTGGCAAAGCAAATTCCACTTGCGCAGTTAAAATGGCTTGTTCGTCGGCTTTGGTAATTTCGCCATCTGGGCGGTAAAACTTCAGGCCATTACGGTCAAAAGGAATGTGGCTACCGGTGACCATGATACAAGGGATAGCTTGCTGCATCGCCGCATAAGCCAGTGCAGGTGTGGGCACAACACCATAATAGACAGCCTCTAAGCCTTGTGATTCAATTGCTGCAATACACGCTTGCGCCATGGCTGGGCTACTTGGGCGATTATCAATCGCAATCGCAACCTGCTGGAATGCAAAATGTCCTTGCAAGCTGGCTAAGAAAGCGTGAGTGAAAGCTGCGCACGCTTGCGGGGTAAATTGAGTCACCAAGCCCCTTGCCCCACTAGTACCAAATTGGATGCCAGATTGTTCAATCACTTGCTTTGTATTTAACATCACCATAATTTAATACCCAACTCCATACTCTTCTAAACGGACAATATCGTCTTCTTGCAGATAACTTCCCGAACGAACTTCAATCAAATGTAAGTCAACTTTTCCTGGATTTTCAATCCGGTGAGCAGATCCAAGAGGAATGTAAGTGGATTGATTTTCACTGATCAAATAACTATTCTCACCATTAGTGACTTTGGCCGTACCTTGTACAACAACCCAATGCTCAGCTCTATGATGATGCATTTGTAAAGCCGTTTTCTCACCGGGTTTGACTTTAAGATGTTTAACATGAAAACGCTCGCCTTCAGCAATTTCATCATGCGATCCCCAAGGGCGATACACTTCACGATGCTGCTCACATTCACGGCGATTTTGTGCTTTTAATTGGTTAACAATATTTTTGACATCTTGCACTTTATCTTTATTGGCAACTAAGACCGCATCTTTGGTTTCAATAATGACTAAGTTATCAACCCCAACGGTAGATACCAATTTGTTCTGCGCATACACATAACTGTTATGGGTTTGTTCAAGCATGACATCACCGACAACCGCGTTGCCTGCTGAGTCTTTTTCAGATACTTCCCATAAAGCACTAAAGGATCCAACATCGCTCCAACCAGCATCCATCGGAACCACAAGTGCATCTTGGGTTTTTTCCATCACCGCATAATCAATCGATTCATCGGGGCATTCAGCAAATTGATCTTCTGCTACACGGATAAAATCAAGATCGGATCTTGCGCCTTGCATGGCCAATTCACAGGCTTTTAAAATATCAGGGCGATGGGCTTTTAGCTCGGCTAAATAACGCGACGCCTTAAATAAGAACATGCCACTGTTCCAATAATATTGACCAGAGCTGAGGTATTGCTCGGCAGTGGCAAAATTGGGTTTTTCGACAAATTGAGCAACGCGATAAGCTGTTTCGCCAACTGGCTCACCTTGCTTAATATAACCATAACCGGTTTCTGGCGCGGTCGGGACAATACCAAAAGTGACTAACATGCCTTGCTCGGCAGAAGCAATCGCCGCTTCAACGGCTTGTGTGAAAGCAAGAGAATGTTGAATAACATGATCAGCGGCTAAAACGAGTAAAAGCGGGTCTTGACCCTCTTTAATCGCTTGCAGAGCAGCTAAAGCAATGGCAGGGGCAGTATTTCGCCCAACGGGCTCAAGAATAATACCACCATGTTGTAAACCTTGTTGGCGCAATTGTTCTGCGACAATAAAGCGATGTTCTTGATTACAAATTAATAGCGGTGCTTGATGAGCTAACCCTTCAAGCCGAAGCAGTGTGTCTTGTAACATGGTTTTATCGCTAGCCAAGCTGATAAATTGTTTCGGGTATAAACTGCGAGAAAGTGGCCAAAGGCGACTCCCTGAGCCTCCCGCCATAATGACAGGTAATAACATAACCGTTACCTACTTTTTTATTTATAGTTATCTGAAAAATACGCTTTGGTATTGCGATGAACCAAATCAGAATTAAGCAACTCTTGCTCATCCCACCACTGATAGTTTTGATGCTGTTCTACGGGTAGCGTTTGCAAATCAAGATCTAACATAATTTGGTAACCTAACACCACATAATGAGTCGAGAAATCGGTACCTGAAAAATTGTCACTGTAGAGATGTTGGTAAGGCCCAAGAAAACTCGCTTCGTTGAGAGGAATCGGATAACCAAGCTCTAGCTGAGTTAAACGCAAGAAAGCCTGTTCAAAGGTTTCATCTTTGCCAATCCGCCCTCCGGGAACAAACCAAAACCCTTGTGCAGGGCGGTTAGTTCTTAATCCTAATAAAACCTGATTACAGCTATTGCTAATGATCAGGTCGATAGAAACCAGCGGCGTAGAGGCAACGACAGTTTTAAACGTTTCTTTATCTAATCGTTGCATTGATCCCTAGCCTATTTTCGAAAGCTATCTTGATTAGCCAAAAACCACTGATAGGTTTTCGTTAGCCCTTGTTCAAGGTTAACCTGATAGCGCCAACCTAAAGCCACTAAGCGTGATACATCCATTAATTTGCGTGGCGTGCCATCAGGTTTAGTGCTATCAAAGATCACTTGACCGTTAAACCCAACGACCTTGGCCATGGTTTCGGCCATTTCACGAATCGTGCAATCGACTCCCGTACCCACGTTGATATGCGATAGCATTGGCTCGGTATGGGCTTGATAAGTTTCATTATCTAGCTCCATAACATGCACAGACGCGGCGGCCATATCGTCCACATACAAGAACTCCCGCATTGGCGTGCCCGTCCCCCATACCACAACTTCAGCATCACCACGCAGTTTTGCCTCATGAAAGCGACGCATTAACGCAGGAATGACATGAGAGTTTTCAGGGTGGAAGTTATCATTTTCGCCATATAAATTGGTTGGCATCACACAGCGATAATCACGACCATATTGACGGTTATACGATTCACACAGTTTAATTCCAGCAATTTTGGCAATCGCATAAGGTTCATTAGTCGCTTCTAACGTACCAGTCAGCAAGGCGCTTTCTGTCATCGGTTGTTCTGCAAGCTTAGGGTAAATGCATGAAGAGCCTAAAAACAACAGGTGCTGTACGTTATTCTGATGTGCAGCATGGATAATATTGCACTCCATGAGCAGGTTTTGGTAAATGAACTCAGCAGGGTAAACATTGTTGGCATGAATACCACCTACTTTAGCCGCCGCTAAATAAACTTGATCAATTCGCTCAGCAGCAAAAAATTGATTCACTGCAGCTTGATTCAGCAAATCCAACTCACTGCGCGAGCGAGTAATAATCTCAACATCATCACGAGCTGAGAGTTGGCGCACGATCGCCGAGCCCACCATACCATTATGGCCAGCAACAAATATTTTCGTAGTCATTATTCACCTGCCAATCCATGAGCCTTAATATCCAGCTCCTCTTTCGCCTTAGCAAAAGTATTGGTGTTTTCCAGAGAAATAGACACATCAAAACCATGCGCTTTTAAAAGCGCGTGTTGCTTGGCTTTATCAATATCTGCCGCAACCATTTCGGCGCACATTTCTTCAACCGTGATTTCTGGCACCCAGCCCAACTTAACTTTGGCTTTACTTGGGTCACCCAACAGTGTTTCGACTTCTGCAGGACGGAAGAATTTCGGACTAACGCGGACAATCACATCGCCTACCTTAACCGATGGCGCTTTATCCGCATCAACCGCAGTAACGGTGGCAATTTCATCCACACCTTCACCAGAGAACGCTAGTTCAATTCCCGCTTCTTTGGCAGACATACGCACAAACTCACGCACTGAAATCTGCTTGCCGGTTGCAATCACAAAATCATCGGCCACGTCTTGTTGCAGCATCATCCACTGCATACGCACGTAATCTTTCGCGTGGCCCCAATCGCGCAGCGCATCCATATTACCGAGGTATAAACATTGCTCTAAACCTTGAGAAACATTAGCAATAGTACGGGTAATTTTACGCGTCACAAACGTTTCACCACGACGTGGCGATTCATGATTAAACAAAATGCCGTTACAGGCATACATGCCGTAAGATTCACGATAGTTGACCGTGATCCAATAAGCGTACATCTTCGCGACTGCATAAGGAGAACGCGGGTGGAATGGTGTGGTTTCTTTTTGCGGGATTTCTTGCACCTCACCATACAACTCAGAAGTTGATGCTTGATAAAAGCGAGTTTTCTTCTCTAAGCCATTGATACGTATTGCTTCTAATAGGCGAATAGTGCCCATCGCATCGACATCCGCTGCGTACTCAGGCGACTCAAAAGAGACCGCCACATGCGACATTGCGCCTAAGTTATAGATTTCATCAGGCTGAATTTCTTTCACCAAGCGAATCAAATTCGACGAATCAGTTAAGTCGCCGTAGTGAAGATGAATATTACCAGAATTGGCAATCGCAGAGTCGATCCGCTCAGTATTAAAAGAAGAGGCACGGCGAATAATACCGTGTACTTCGTAACCTTTTTCCAACAAAAACTCAGCCAAATAGGAGCCATCCTGACCTGTAATACCCGTAATAAGCGCTACTTTGTTATTCATTTCATTTCGTTCCATTTATCACATTAATTCTTTATAAACTTGCAGTGTTTCTTCAAAACACTTATCCCAAGAAAACTTCTTTGCCTGCTCTATACCAGCCTCAACGAGTACCTCTCTTCTTTGTGGGAGGATCGACAAGGAATTAGCAAATAGCTCTGCGTCAGCAATATCGGTCAAAATGGCAGCACTGCCCGCCACCTCGGGAATTGATGACACATTCACCGCAATAACAGGGCAACCCGCACGCATCGCTTCAATTACTGGAATACCAAATCCCTCGTAGCTTGAGGGGTAGAGCAACGCGTAAGCGCGATTGTACGCCAAATTAAGTTCTTCATCACTTAAGCGCCCTAGCCAAGTATAGCGGCCGGGGATACGTGCGTCTAAACGTTGCTGCTCCGCTTCGCTGAGTGGTCCACCGCCTACGATGCTGAGGGACAGCTCAGGCCGTTTCACCAAAGCATCGACCGCTAGTTCAAAGTTCTTGTACCCTGCACGAGCACCAACAAAAAGCACTTCATTGGTTTTAGACTGCACATCGGGCAATACATGATAGCTCTCAGAGACACCATTATGTATCACGCGAATCTTACTTGGATCGATTGGGCAGTAGTGCATAAGATCTCGAGCGGTATTGTGTGAGACGCAAATCACAATATCACTATGCTTAATTGCCCGATACTTTTGCCAACAGTGCACCCATTTGGCTGGACCATTAACAAATTTTTCATAAGTAAAGTCATGAACTGTTGTTACTGTAGGGACTCTAATCGATGGCAACCTATAATATGAGGAATGGAATAGCATTGTGTTTTTTGTGCATGAAACATCACGATAACGTTCTAAGAACCTCAACAACCTAAGTTCAGAAACCTCATCTGACATGTTTAGATATCCACGTTCATTATATTTGAGATATGTTATACTTTGTTTTTTTTGGCATCTTTTAACAATCTCATTAAAATAAACAGATATCCCTCCACATCCTTGAATGCTTTCTATTACACCATCAAATAATATCATTTATATCCAAACCCTCTTAAAAAAATCAAAACAAGATTTCTAAAATACAAGCCAGCAAAAAACAAATTAATTCGCATATGACTTATGTCTGAATATTTTTTTGTCAACTTCCATTGCTCTAAAATTGAAGTAATTCGACATAAGTCTGATAAGCCACCAGGTTCGATTACAGCTAATGACAAGTCAATTTTTTTAATCGAAATACCACTATTCATAGCCCTAATTACAAACTTAGTGTCAGCACATATTTTTAAGCTCTCATCAAACTTATTGTTTTGAAAGACTTCCAATTTTACAGCCATGCTTTGATGACAGAAGTAACCTTTCCACAAAGAAGATTGTTGTTTATTCCTTTTGACATCTATACGTGAACCTCTATCAATACTGTAGTCACCATAAATAAAATCATATTTACCGCAAGTCATTACTCGATAGAACTCTTCAAAATTATCTAAATCAAGAATATCTCCAGAGTTTAGAAAAATAATGTAACCCGAATCTATAAAGCCTATAGCTTTATTCATAGCATTGTATATACCAGAATCAGGCTCTGACAATTTAAAATCAACAACCTCTAAGTTGTCATTAATAACAACTACGGAACCATCAGTAGAGGCGCCATCGATAATTATATAATTAACATCATATTTCAGCTTCAACTTCTTGACATTATCTATCGTTTTGTCAATTCCACTTAAATTATTGTAATTAACTGTAACAATATTTACCTTAATCATCTAGCATCTCTTCTAGCAAATAAAATTGACAAAACAAATATAAAAACGTACGAAGATTCCAATACTGATGCAAAAATTGAAAAATAACCAATAAAAAATAAAGACAAAACAATACAAAATGATTTTGCATCGCTAAACTTCAAAAAAACACGCTCAAAGTAAGTTAGTATGCATCCAAAAAAAAACAAAGACGTAAAGACCCAATATACACCACCATCGAAATAAAGAGAATAGAACCAAGTTCCAAAAGCGTTCATATACAATGGCTTATTCAGCCCAACGTCTCTAAATACATTCAAACTTTCCGACACTAATACAACTGTAGATTGGAGTTCTATACCAAATTTAGTTACAACAATCACAAACAATCTTTCAAAAACACCAAAAGATAAAAAGGAAAACATTGAATTAGAATTCAATTGGGAAAACTCGTCGGATAATTCAGAGGAAAAAATATGAACCCCAAGGAGATGATAGTTAACAATCGCATCAATAATACTACCTCCTCCTCTAAAAGAAGAAATAGCAATAAAAAATAAAGAGAGAAATAGAACCAAACGAAAAATAATTTTAAATACAGTGCGTTTAATCACAAAGTCACTTGACCTAAGCTTTAGAATAAATCCAATAATAAAAAATATTGCTATGTGATATATAAAAAATCGCCCAAAGGTAACAATCGACATTAAGAATATACTAAATAGGCTAAAAAACAGAAATCTAACTTCGCTGAAGTAAAAAAACCTATATAATGAAAGAATAAAAACATAATAAATAAAAGGTTTAACAAAAACAGACAGCAACAATTGAACTCGTGCTGAGCCAAGAACAACTGAATTACCATCTTCATCTAACATAAAAATTATACTTCTTATGTTTTCCAAACCATTTACACTAATATAATTTATAACATTAAAAACTGGTGAAACTGATAAGACTATAGAAACAAGTATGGCAAAATATAAAATTCCATCACCAAACAAACTTCGTCTGGTCACAAACACTCTAATTGGGAAAAAATATGATGCCATGCTACCCATCAGCATTCCAACAAGACCAATCAAAATAATTATAGCTGCATCTTCTGATACAGGCTTAACCGATGACACCTTTAGATATGATAGTGCTAATATTATTACCCATACAAAAAATAGAAATAAACTAAAGATTGGAACTCTCGATTGCACGTTTATATACCTCTATATACTTTTTAGCAATTACATCTTCAGACCATAGTGTAACTGCACGGCATCGACAGGTTTCATTAATTTCCTTACTATTATCAACACACCACATGATCCCATTAGCTAGATCTTGGCAATCAAAAGGCAAAGCTAGATAGCCCGTCTTTTTATGCTCAACCACATCGAGAAGCCCTGTTGAATTAAACGAGGCAACAGGTGTTCCACAGGACTGTGCTTCGGTTGCAGTTTGAGGCAAATTCTCAACCCTTGACGGTACTACCATTACATCAATAGCACTATAAAACAGCGCCAGTTTTGACTCATCAGTTAAGTAACCTAAATAAATCACTTGTATACCGTTTATAGTGGGCTTACTTTCTCCTTGCTCTCCAACAACAACACAGCAATAGTCATTTTTTCTATCTATATATGAAAGCGATTTTTCCAATAAATCAAAGCCTTTATTTGGATCACGCGTACCAGAAATAGCTCCAAATCCAATCAACTTTTTATCTTGCGGTAAATTTAATGTTTCCCTTGCGTTTAACTTATCTATAGGATAATACTTATTAGTATCAAGGGCATTAGGAATTGTGTGCACTTCCCATCCAGAAAACAAGATACTATCTCTTACACACTTTGACATCCATCGACTGGGAGTCACTATTATAAAAGGTTTTACCCAAAACTTTCGTTTTAATCTCCATATGAAACGATTTATATTCAGACCGGAAATATAATCAGCGTCTTTACTTTCATGATCATATCCGATTCTAAATTGGGATAGATGCGTATCATTTGACAGATGCTCACTACCACAAAATGCCCACATGTCATGAAGAGTCATAACAATTGGTTTGTTAATTTCTGAGATCTGTTTAATCGATAAAGTTTCTCCATTAACCCAATGAATATTAACAACATCACATCTTTCTTTATCAATTAATTTTGCAACAAAACAGCCAACAATATTTAAAGAATGAAGATTTGGACTCTTACTCCGTTGAAGAAAACAAATTTTATTTGATAAAAAAGCAAACAAACGGCTAATAAACAAAGTTAAACTGGAGCTTGTAGTAATAACTGAATCATCATCCGTTGCTTTTATTTTCACTAGCATGTTTGAAGTAACATCTTCCTTCCTAATTGCAGCATGGAGACGATACGCTGCCTTAGAAGCACCACCATACGCATCAGAATGTGAGACAATAGAAACTTTCATCGTAACCATCTTCTTATTCTTATTCTTCTTATTACTCTAGATACAAATCCAATTCGACTATTTTTAAAAAACATTTTAATTTGCTTCACGCAGTCATCATCTTCGAGTACCCTACTTGGCCACATTTTTATTTCACTGGAATTAATCTCCTTGGAATATATGTCTACTTTACCACAATTTTCTCCCGTACCATCATTACCAATATTCTTAACATAACTTTGGTATGGGTTTAAGCACAAACCGTTATTAGTAAATATTGTCGCGTACCAGAATATTGCCCAAGTATTTAGTTTTCCAGATTGGTTATTCAATACTTGAGACCAAAAGTCATGCGTTCCATCTAGATTAAATCGATGAATTTTTTCTTCTTTCCATTTATCAATTAATTTTTTGGGGTCTTTGTTAAAATGCTGCCATCGATCATTCCATGTGGCCCATCCCCAACAGTTCATAACACGCCAAAAAAAAGCATCTGTATTACAACCATCTGTAAGTGGATAGTTCCAACCACTTATATGCCAGACTTTATTTTCATTCTGATAGTGCTCAAGTGCTTGATTCATAAATGACAAATAGGATGGGCTAGTAACAATATCGTCTTCCATCACAATCACCTTGCCATAGTGGTTAATTACTTCACTCACACCATCAATAATATTAGCTGCTAAGCCCCAATTTTTATCACGCTCAATAATTTTTATCGTTTTAAAACCACTAACTGTTTTAAGGTAATTACGGACTTCTTGAACTTGCGAACTGCTCTGATCATTTTTAGAGCCATCAGAATAAATAATCAAATCGCTTTGATCTGAGAGCTCATTTTTTTGCAAGGCTTCTATTGTTTGTTGTGTATGCCACTGGCGGTTATATACAAAAATAACGATTGGAGCTAGGTTATTAGTCGGCATTTAAAACTCTCACATTCACATAGAATTAATTATAATTATCTTTAATTTTAAAATCTCATATAATTAGAAATACAACTTATGACTATATTTGTTTTCAATGATAAAATCATAAGTTAAGAAATAAATTTTATTACATTACACTTTATCAGAAATATACTTTTAACCTGTAATAAAAAAATTTTCCGACATAAGAATACGTTAGCCAGTACAGTAGAACAAAGCTGGGCGGCCACAGCACTAATTGCTGCTCCAGTAATACCTAGCAGTGGAATCAAAAAGTAATTTACAATAACACAAACTATGGCCCCAAAACATGTTTTGTATAGACTTAATTTAGATCTGCCTTCATTCAATATCCATAAACTCTGTGCAACACCCATATTTATAAATAAGTTTGTGAAAATTATTATAGATAACACTTGTGCTCCACTTGAATAGGCAGAGCCAAACAGAGTATTTACTATGAAAGACGATAATAAAAACATTGGTATACATATCAACCAACCTAATAAAGCAAAACCTCGGAAGATCTTACTTAGACATGACCAATATTCGTACTCTCCCTTCTGTTTTGCCTTAGCAACCATAGGAGCAAAGCTTACTGACAACGTCATCGGGATAAATGACCAAAGCATTGCCAATGGTAGAACAGCCGCATAAATACCTAACTCTGTTTCACCCAGCATTTCTTTAATCATAAGTTGATCAATTCGCATATATACTATTATCGATAGACCACTCAAGATAAATGGCCAAGACTCTTTGAGCATTTTTATAGATCTATGAGGCGTTAACTGCCAAAGTTGATTACATGAATATTTACGATAAGCGAAGATTAACGCTGCTGCCGCCAGAAAAACCTCTACTGCCATCACTGCTGCAAATGCAATAAGCGGAGCACCATTTAGAATTAGTAAGATCTTAAAACCATTAGAAATTAGATAAGCAAACAACTTTGCAACAACTGTTCGACGACTTTGGCTCTGACTTTGAAACCAAAGATCAATCGTATCCGCTGATTGAAATATCAAGCTCGCCCCTGCAAGAGCTGTAATATAGACACTTCTATCTTGCCAACCATTGGCCAATGCCATACCAGCGATAGCAATTATCCAGCAAGAGAAACCGACTGTTAACCGTAAGATACAAGCTGTACCTAGTATCTCACCTGCTTTATTCTTGTTTTTCGCAATATCACGAACAACAATACCATCCATGCCAAGCAGAGCTATAGCTTGAAAAAAAGCTAAATAAGCTAATACATAGGCAAGTTCACCAAATTGAGTAGGGCCGAGATAACGAGCAACCCAAGCGCTAACTAATAACCCAAGTAATAATCGAATTGACTTATCAAACATTAACCAACCACTGTTATTAATAGCGGCAAGTAAACTATCGTTACTGGATAGGCGCTGCGAGAACTTAGTAGGAAGGATTTTCAACCATTTCGGCGGCAGTTGTTGTGTATCAGACAAGAGTATTCCTTAGCTTCTGTAGCACGGCTCACGGAAAAATCATGAACATTCACGTAAATAAAGGCTTCCCAATACCTTCAAAAGGTACTCTGGATCCATCGCGCACATCGCTCTTTTTGTAGACTAAGAGCGGGCTGCGCCCTGCTAGAGCGACGCTGCGCGACTGCGAGAAACTAGATTCTATAAAAACGTAAAAGCAGTTATAGATTCTAGCAGGCCGTTAGGCCGCTCTAGCTTCTCGGCTCAAGCGCCTCAACTTCTTCTTCCCTTCTAAACGCAAACCTTACCAATACAATCGCCACCCCAAGCATACCGCCGAGTAGCGTGCCTAACACACAAATCAGCGCGCGTTTCGGGCCATCTTTTAGCTCTGGCACGACGGCTGGGTCAATCAGCTTAAATACAAACTCATCTTGCGCTTCCGCCAACATCAGGCTTTTGGTTTGCTCTTCAATTAGCGAATAAAAGGTCGCTTGCATGGCAGCAATGGAGGTGCGTTGCAGCTGCTCTTGCAGGTAAGCGAGGTTTCGAGTCGCCTCAGTAATGGTGCGCTGACGCATCACTTGGTTAATATCATCCACCAATAAACTCACCCACTGCTGGGCAATATAAGGTGAAAGATGAGTAATACTTACCGTATATAAACCAGTATCGCGACTGGAATTGACGCTAAACATGTCTTTAAAGGCTTGAATCGCTTCTTGAGCGGTGGGCTCAGCGCCACGTAAGCCTTGCGGTTCACGCAACCAAGTTTGGGTTTGCGAGTCGTAAACCTCTTGATTAATCACTAACTGGTTATTGGCTGCATCCCATTCTTTGGTTGCCATTAACGGCACCCAGAGATTGTGCTTATCAATAAAGTATTCTAAAAACTGACGCGATTGCATCACTTGGGCAGCTAACTCAGTTTGCGTGATTTGTCCGCTACCCAAATTAACGCCCCCTAAAGCGGCTAGGCCACCCAGTTGACCTGCCATCCGCGAGAGACCGCCTCCTTCTCCGCTGTCTGCCGGAGCCAATAAAGCATCGGCTTTATAAGTATTAGGTTGGCTAAGGGCGTATAACACCGCACCGACGGCAAAGATGAAGGTGGTGGCGATGATGATCCATTTGCCTTTCCAGAGGGCGATGAAGAGTTCGCGTAAGTCGATTTCGTCATCGTGCCGCGGCAGCGGCGCGAATTGCGCATCTGATTGATATGGCGGATTGTTTTGGGTTATTTGTGTGTTCATAGGTTCTTCAGGTTTAGGGTCTGGTGAAGAAAGAGCGGGCTGCGCCCTGCTAGAGCGTCGCTGCGCGACTGCGAGAAGCTAGATTCTATAAAAACGTAAAAGCAGTTATAGATTCTAGCAGGCCGTTAGGCCGCTCTAGTAAGTTGCGTTAGCAACGCTCTCGTGTCTATTACTTCAACGCATTTACCGCTACACCGGTTTGATACAAGATTTGCGTTGCGGCGGTCCAAACATTAAGCGCGTCGCGGTAATCGGTATCCACTGGAACGACAATGGTATCACCTGGCCTTAATGCTTGATTACGGCGACCGAACCAGAAACTGGTGTTGGGGGTAAAGACAGAGCCGTCAGCACGGACCACAAAAATACGCCCTTCATCCGCTTGCTTCTTAATGCCACCCGCGCGGTTGATGTAATCTTTCACGGTTAAACTTGGGTCGAGTAAGTAGGTGATCCCCACTTGTACTTCACCCATGATCGAAATGGTATTACGGAATTTAGGCACGTATAAAAAGTCACCATCTTCGAGCATAAAGTTGGCACTTGTATGACCAGCAATCACTTCATCGAGTTGTACTACCATACGCCCTAGGGCACGACTTTTGGTCGCTTCTTCAATAAAGGCTAAGGTTTTATCTGGGTCACTGATCACATTCGAGATGCGGCTATCAGCATTAAAGCTTTTTTTGGCGACTTCGCGGCGCATATCTGCCGCGTATTGAGTAAGCAGTTTTTGCTCTTGCAAACGCAATGCTTCACGGGTAAATACTGCACCTTGTGGGTGAGCAAACTCGGTTAAGCCACCGGCACGCTCAATCACTTGCGCTAAGGTATCCCCAGGCAGTACGGTATAATTGCCCGGGAAGCGAACTTCACCTTGCAAAGTGATGGTATTTTGCTGGCGGACATCTGGTCGTTCAAATACGCTTAGCCTATCTCGTGGCTTAACGACCACTTGATAATCCCCATTAAGCACGGCGGTTAAGTTAACTTGCTCAATATTGGCTCGGTTATCCGCTTGGTTAATCGCTGCGCGGGTTAGCTCGGCTCGGTTACTGTAAGCATTGGCGGTTAAGCCACCAGCAGCAGTAAGTAAGCTGTTTAAATCATGCTGTTGAGTTATCGGGTAACGACCTGGGTAACGTAGTTCACCCACTAGCTCAACAATTGGTGCTGGCTCGCCGTAACGTGCTTGTTGTTGTAAGCGAAACAGTACAGGGGCTAATAGCGCACGACGTGAATTGGTGGCTTGGTTACTATCTATAACTAACTGGGCACTGATCTCTTGTTTATCTTGACGAGCTTGACGCTGAGCTTGATCTAAAGATTGAATGGTTTCTTCTGTGGTGCCGTTATCGCGATCAACACCATTACGGCTAAAAATAATCAGTTGATCGCCATTATTAAGCGAGAGATTATTTGTTCCTGCAGGATTGAGTAACGCATCCGCTAGGCTAAATTGTAAAACTTTAATGTCACGTTGATGATTAATTTCTCTAACCACCAGCGCATAATCTAAATCAGCCGTTGGATTAAAAGCGCTGTCTTGAGATTGAAAGACGTCGCTAATAGTCATGCCATCACGCCACTCGAGCAATCCTGGATGACTGACATCCCCTATCACTTGTATTACATTAGTTAAAGGATTAGTGCGGGTGGCAACCGTAAGAATATCACCGCGACGAGCAGGTTGATTGAGTACACGGATATCGGTCAAATTGAGGTCAATCAGTTCGACACTTTCTCCTGACAATAAACGTTTAACTTGACTACGCTCAGCAAACGCATTGATACGCAATCCGCCTGCCATGGCGATTAAATCTTGATAGGTTTCTCCCGACTTGATCTCATATATAGCAGGACGTTGCACTTGTCCTTCAATGGTTACCACATCGGCTACCGGAGCAATCCAAACCACATCGCCCGGCAGTAGGCGGACATCACTGCTGGTATCGCCTTTCAGTAACAGATCGTACATATCTAAAATTTGCACGACTTGACCATCACGTTTAAGCTGAACGTTACGTAATGCACCACTGTTGTTAAAACCACCACTGTGATAAATCGCTTGTGATAGGGTAGTTAAAGCACTCACGGTATAAGCACCAGGTTTATGTGCTTCACCCATTACAAAGATCTGCATACTACGTAATTGGCCTAAAGTGATATCGCTACGCACACCGATCATTTGCTCTTGAACGCGTTGCGTAATGCTAGCTCTCACATCACTAAAAGCTAACCCTGCCACAGAGATAGGGCCTAAAGTAGGAAAATTGATCACCCCTTCTCGGTTAACCAACAACCGATGAGTAACATTCACTTTACCAAACAGTTGCACGACAATTTCATCTCCAGGGCCGACAGGATAATCACTGGGTACAGGGGAGTCATTCGTCGGAGCAAAGGTAGAAGGCGAAGAGGCAAATAAACCCAAGCCAAAGCGCTTTAAACCATTCGCTTTGCCATTATTTTCTTTGTTTTTATTCAGCTCATCATCTTCTGAGTCTCTTGGTTCTTGCGTTGCAGCCTCTTCTAGCTGACTAGGCGACTCGCTGTTTGTCGCCTGTGCTTGTGCCTGCGATAAATCAACACCAAATTGATCCGCTAGCGCTTGTTGCTGACTGGCTGGAAGATTTTGAAACATGTTGATCTGTGCTGGCGTTGGACCTTGAGCAATAGCTTGGCTAGCTAATAAACAAAGTAATAGCGGCGCAAAAAGGGTAAAGCGTCCTTTAAACATGGTAGTTTCCGATGGTTGAATAGGTCTTTGTTTTGAGGTCTGAGTATTGAGATTCTAGTGTTTAGAACTTAAATTGAATACCCAGCTGAAGTGCGCTTAAACGAACGTCATCACCATGCAAATAGTTAATCCACTCACTGGTGATGGCACTGGTTGAGCTCAATGCATAGTGAACCCCCAAACCAAAACTTATGCTGTCGTCATAATGTGATTGATTGCGATAATCAGCACTCACATAGCTGTAACCGCCAAGGGCATAAACTGAAGTACGAGGAGTTACGGGGATATTGGCTTTGATAAAGGCACTTGAGAGGCTATCAATGGCTAAACCTGCATCACGCTTAACACTCGCCGCGTGGCGGGCTTCAATAGCAAGATAATCATTGAAAAAATAACCAATTTGCGCTTGTGCTAAAAGGGGAGAAGCTTCTTGCCAAGTTTGGCTACGAAACTCACTACTACTATAGAGGCCGTTAAAACCGAAGTAAGTATCAGCATGAGCAGATGCGCCAGCAAAACAGGTTGCAAGCGCTAAAAGAGGGGGAATGCATCGGCCTGACGTTAGGGCGCTAATGCCTGAAATATAGGTGTTTGCCATGATATTTAAATAACTCTTATTGGTAAATGAACCGTGTGGTTCTATACTTTATTATTGCTTGGCTTTGATTGCCAAGTCTGAGTTAGCAACAAAAGATGACTGAACATCACATTGCTTCATTTTTAGGCATGCTACCGCCCTACGCTGTCACACGCATTCCGGGCAATCATTGTAATTAGTTTGAAAACCTTGTTGCCAACCTTAAACAGAAAATGAAAGCCAGATTTACTGCTGCTAATTAAAGCATTAGGTTGGAACAATTAATTCAGCGCAGGATTACATCACAAACTGGCGTTGATAAGCAAACACTTCCCAACCAACAAAACGTGACAAACCTCACACTAAAAGCAATCATCAAGCTCATGAATGGTTATTTTATCAACTAAATTATCATTAACAGGTATTGTGTTTACAAATGCTTTTTTTTGTACTTACAATGGGCGCGGAATGCCTGTCATTTCATAACATCGATGTTATTTTAACCATTAAAGATCCATGGAGAAACTTATGAAAAAAACAGCAATGGTTTTGCTGGCAACATTTGCAATGGCACAAGGTGCAATTGCAGCTGAAACAGTAGGAGCCGTAGGCGGCACAACAGGGACAACCACAACAGCAACGACAGCAACCGCAGGCGCGGGTTCTGCAGGCGCAGCAGCTGGTAGCGCAGCAGCGGCTGGCGGCGTGGCAGCAAGCACGGCAGCAGCAGTAATGGCAGCAGCAGTAGCAGTCGCCGCTGTTGCAGCAAGCGATAACGATACTGTTACGACTACGTCTTTGGTTAAACCAAAATAACGAATTTAGTTCGTATAGCATCATTCAAAGCCGCTTGACGCGGCTTTTTTATACATAAATTCATTCAACTTTACTTAGATATGTATAAGCTATATGACTTTCCCTCTGATATTGTTGATTAACTCACCATATTATCGTTATTCTCTATCAACTTGCCTGTCTTAAGGATTGTGATATGCGCTTAGCCCATCACGGCTTGCTTATTGTTACGCTTGCGCTCAGCGGCTGTGCGCCGCAAACTCAACATATTTCAGAAACACTCTCAGTAGCCCTATTTGGGGTCAGTGATGAACGCGCTACCGTGGATTACGCCCAAACGCTGCCTTATGCGTCTTTATTTGCTAGCTTAGATAACGCGCCTCATGCTTTGTTAGTGTTAGCTTGGGATGAGCCCGGTCAACATAACGCGCTGGCTTTAAAATGGATTTCTGCTCAGCAAGAGCTCATTGTTACTGAAGCTGGGCGGATTACCAAAACGGTTAATGTGGTGGTCGGTAATATTCAGCACCTCTACGCCAATCAACCCGACCCACTGAGTCAAAATCTATTGCTCGATAGCACACCGAAAACTTGGCGTTATCAATTGAGCTGGCAAGATACTCAGCGCCATCAGCAACCCGCGGTTTCGACGTTTATTATTCATCCGCAACAAGAAAAAACCTTACCTAATGGCACTCAATCACTGATTTGGGTCGAGGAGCAAATTTCATTGCCACTGACCAAGCAACGCTATACCAATCACTATTGGCTCGACCCAACGAACGGCAAAGTGATTGCCAGTGAACAGCGTTTGGGACCAAACGGGTCTCAACTGGCCTTATCCATTGCTAAACCTTTTGCAGGAGAATAAACCATGCGCTTTGCGTTATTGTTCGTGCCATTCTGGCTTCTGGTTAGTCAATCTAGCTTGGCAAGCACACCGGTTTCTCATCCTATATCAGGCTCTCGTAGCAATGATTCAACCTTTAGCGCACAAGTGGCGATCTCAACCGCTCCACCGATGCTTAATTTGGTTGCTGAAGGTCCCGTACGTTTAGAGGCGATGATGATGGAGGCGCTGCACGCCCAGCAACCCATCTTAAGTACCTTACGGGTCGATTGGCAACGCGCTGCCCTATTTACGCTCAATGCGCCTTTTACTCATCAAGCGCAAGTATTAAAACAACTAGCCCTGCAACAAGACAATATCTCGGCGGATCAAGCCCGAGCTTGGGAGCAATTGCGCAGCCAATTACAACGCCGTGAATTTGCTCAGCGTGAGTTTATCCCTCTTGATCCGGATATGATTCGTGTTGTTGATCGACATAATCCATTATTGAAGGGACATTTTGCTCTTCACTTACCGCTGCTCAGCGACCAAACGAATGTTTCAGTATGGGGAGCAGTTAACGAGCCAACCCGTTTTGAATGGCAAGCCAATTTCAGTGCTAAAGATTATGCCCAGCAAGCACAGTGGATAAACCCGATATTAAGTACTGTAGTAGTGATTCAGCCGAACGGCGATGTGCAATCTCACCCGGTTGGCTATTGGCACTCGCAGTCTCTACCCGTTCAACCTGGTGCGATTATCTACGTTCCCTTCACACGCAGCCTGCTCGCTTCTCTGTCACGCTCAGAGTTAGAGCAAACCAATCAGCAAGTGGTTGAATTGCTTCGCCACCTTTTGCCCAATGAGTAACCATGATGATGTTAACTAACGGTTTCTTTAAATATTTAAGCTACACCGGTGTCTTATTGCTGGCCCTCCCCGCCACCGCACATCAGTATACACAATCGAATTTTGGTGGCACTGGATTAATGCAAATGCCCAGCGCGCGCATGCAGCCGGAAGGGGAATTTAGCGTTGGCTTTAACCATAACGATGTCTATGATTTCTATACCGTTTCTGTCCAGCTTTTTCCATGGTTAGAAACCACCGCTCGTTACGCCCAAGCGCACGACCTGTTGTATAGCGAAGACCCCTCTTTTAGCGGCAATACCAAATACACCGATAAATCGTTTGATATGAAGGTGCGCCTGCTAGAAGAGAGCTATTGGCTACCTCAAATTTCCGTTGGCTTTCAAGATTTTGCAGGTACAGGACTGTTCGATGGTGAATACCTAGCAGCCAGTAAACGCTGGGGACCACTTGATTTCACTCTTGGGGTGGGCTGGGGCTATCTTGGTAATCGAGCGAATTTACGTGGCGATAAATCGTTATCTGTAGACTGTGGCCGAGACACTAACTATAAAGCGAATGGGGGCAGTTTTGATGTAGAACGCATGTTTACCGGCTGCATGGCTCTGTTTGGTGGCATTGAATATCAGACTCCTTATCAGCCGTTGACCTTAAAAATCGAATACGATGGTAATGATTATCGCAGTGATTTTCCGGTTGAAAGAGGCAAAACCTCAATGATCCAATCAACGCCATGGAATGTTGGGCTTAATTATGCGATGACCGATTGGGCCAGTGTGCGCCTTAGTTATGAGCGCGGTAATACGGTTAATCTAGGGGTTAGGCTGCACAGCAATTTCTCTTATATTAAACCATTGTGGCTTGATGAACCTAAACCCGCTTATCAACCAAATCAACCTCGCACTCAGCTCAGCAATGAAGAGTGGCAAGCCTTGACCGAAGAAGTGGCTCAAGTTGCCGGTTATCAATCGGTAAGGCTCTACCAAAGTGATAACGCGGTGACAGTGACAGGCGAGCAAAAGCGCTATCGAGATCGCCAAGAAGCTCATGAACGAGTGGCGCGCGTTGTGCTTAATAGTGGCATTGATACCGATGAACTGCTGATCATTGAAACGCGTAATCAACAGCCATTAACTGAAGTCGTCATTAACCGTGAGCAAGCTCATCAAGTGCTGAACCAAGCCTATATTGGTAGCCATATTGGTGATGCCAGCACACTGCAAGAGCCGTCGCCGATTGTCGGCGAACAACATACGCATCAAGATAAAGCATGGGACTTTGGACTCGCGCCAGTATTGCAACAATCGTTTGGTGGCTCTGAAAATTTTTATCTGTATGCGATTGGTGTGCGCGCCGATGCCAGTTGGCGCTTAAATGATCACTGGCTACTGTCTGGCAGCTTATACGGCAATATTTACGATAACTACGACAAATTTAACTATACCGTGCCACCCGATGGTACCGATTTAAAACGCGTTCGCACGCTCAGTCGAGAGTATTTAGAAGACACGATACGAGTTAACCATGCTCAGTTAACTTACTTTGATAACTTAGGTCGTGGTGTGTATAACCAGTTCTATGGTGGTTATTTAGAAAACATGTTTGCTGGTGTCGGAACCGAATGGCTCTATCGACCACTTAATGACAACTGGGCATTTGGGGTTGATATTAACTACGTCGCACAGCGGGAAGCGGGATCCGCCTTTGGGATTTACCGTGATGAAACTCATTACGATAAAACATTTGACCGAGACTATCGAGTGCAAACCGGTACTGCCACTGGCCATGCCACATTATATTGGCAGCCGCAATTTTGGTCGTTACTGGATAACAGCTTATTAAAAATCAGTGCTGGACGTTATTTGGCAGAAGATATTGGCGTGACCGTCGAGTTTTCAAAACAGTTTGCCAGTGGCGTGATTGTCGGCGCTTTCGCGGCAAAAACCGACCTCTCTGCTGATGAATTTGGTGAAGGGAGCTTTACTAAAGGCTTTTATATCTCAGTCCCACTAGAAATGATGACCGCTAAACATAATACCAACCGCGCGGCGATCAGTTGGATGCCAATTCAACGCGATGGTGGGCAAATGCTCGGTCGCCAACATAGTTTATTTGGTATGACTGACGCAAGAAGCCCGTGGTATGAAAAGCCGGTGAGTCGATAGAAGGTTCTAGGTTCTAGGTTCTAGGTTCTAGGGTTGCTTTTCCTAGGACCTACTTTTCCTAGAGCTTAGGTCCTAGGCCCTAAGCTCTTTTCATGGCCCGATTTTTGCTTTATTTTCATCAATGAGATTCAGCAACGTCAATTGGCGACATTCAGAGACTTCATACGATGCAAAAACAAATTATAACCAGCGCTATCGCCCTTACCCTATTCGGCTGTGGCGGCGGAGAGAGCGGCAACTCGGGCAACCCAACGCCACCACCGGTAAAAAATTATACGATTAGTTTTTTGGGTACTCAGACCGTAACTGCAACTAAAGCTACTACTGATAATTGCCAACTATTTGAAGATATTCCAGAGAGAGATGAGAAAATTATCGCTTATCGCACCCAGCCAACAGATCTCCCTAGAGTACAATACGAGGTATTCATTCATTATGCTGATGGTAGCCTACGCAAGCACTATCGAGGCAGTGATTTAAACACTACACAATTACAATTTGCCCAAAATGAAATCCCCAATGATGGGTATTTGAGTTTTGCAATCTTTGAGCCTTTACGTCCAGAAGCTAACGTAACTACCTTCTCAAAATCTGTATTACCCGATTCTTTTGCTGTCTATACCGAAGGGAATATCGCTACATGCTTAACCGGAACTAATCCTCAAGTTAAATCCGTTGGTGGCTTTATCGACCCGATTATTTCTCCCCCATCCCCTTTTTATTCCGGTTTTAATACTGTTTATCAAACTCTGGATAACCTAACTCAACAATACAAACAGAACGTTACTGGTACTACAGAAATTAACTTTGATTCGCAAGTTCGTACTTTATTAGCAATGCAATATAAGACTGATAGTGAAGGCTCTAAACTGAAGCAGCCTATTGGCTTTAAGTTTACGGCTTTTGATAATAGAGGAAAAAGAGGAGCGGAATTAAAGCTTGATCCTGTCGAGTTGCAAGGTTCTCATTGGTCAATAGACAGTCATTTGAATATTGAAAATGCATTTTTATTTGTTAATGGTCAACAAATCTTATCCAGCGCTAATTATGCTTATTTATGGCAACCACTGATCATTAATCATGAAACCATAAATTCGACATTCAGCTACGCTCTCTCAGGTTCTGCCCCTAACTCTGAGGTTAAGAAGATTGGTGATGACAATTACTATCTCTATTTAGAAGGCCAAGAAGACCCTAATGGTAATCCTCTCTACTGGGGGCTGCAACACGTCGCTCAAGGTACTACTAATCAAGGTACTAGTCTCAGAGCCGATAAAGTATTAGATCCACTACCAATGGCGAACACTCCAACTTTAGGGAGTTGTTTAACTCATTCTACTCATCAGTGCCTAACTATCAATAAAGGTAATCTATTGCCTAATGATGGAATTCAACGGATATTTTTAAGTGCAGATTCCATATCTGATGACGAAGGCTCACTAAGACAAGTATTCTATACGCCCATCAAGGCGACAGTACCGATGTTAAAATTCGACCGCTCGTATACAGATAATGGTTTAGCGCAAAAAACTACGAGTGTATCTTTTGTTGTCAGTCAATCTCCTGAAGTTCGCGAGGCGTTTTTATATCAACATCAAGAGTTAGATCCTAGAAAAATAAAATCTTCAGATGTCTCAATAGACGCTATTCCACTACTCAAAAATATCGCGGCCCAGCAGGATTTCCAAGATAAGCTCAAGCGTCATCCTTATACTTGGGTATGGCTAAAGACCGATGGGAGTTGAGGGTTAGGTTCTAGGTTCTAGGGCCTATGAACCTAGGTCCTAGATTCCTAAACCTTCCCCACCTCCCCCTTTCCTGCTACTATTTTGTGAGACTTTTTAGCATAAGGTAGAACAGGTTATGATCATCGTCACTGGCGGTGCTGGCATGATTGGCAGCAATATTATCAAGGCCCTGAATGAACGCGGCATTAATGATATCTTAGTGGTAGACCATTTGAAAAATGGCCGTAAGTTCAAAAACTTAGTCGACTTAAACATTGCCGACTATATGGATCGTGATGATTTTCTGACCCAGATTATGGCCGGGGATGATTTCGGGCATATTGACGCCGTATTTCATGAAGGTGCGTGCTCTGCGACGACCGAGTGGGATGGCAAATATGTGATGCTCAATAACTATGAATACTCTAAAGAGCTACTGCATTACTGCCTCGACCGTGAAATCCCCTTCCTTTATGCTTCCTCGGCGGCCACCTATGGCGATACCGATACCTTTATTGAAGAACCCCAATATGAAGGTGCATTAAACGTTTACGGTTATTCCAAGCAGCAATTTGATAACTATGTCCGCCGCCTATGGCAAGACGCTGCCGAGCATAAAGAGAAGCTCTCGCAAATCACCGGTTTTCGTTACTTTAACGTCTATGGCCCACGTGAGCAGCACAAAGGTTCAATGGCCTCGGTCGCTTTTCACTTAAACAATCAAATGAACGCTGGGGAAAATCCAAAACTGTTTGCGGGTAGCGAACACTTTAAACGCGATTTTGTTTATGTCGGCGACGTTGCAGCGGTCAATTTATGGTTTATGGACAGTGGCGTATCAGGCATTTTTAACTGCGGTACCGGTAACGCTGAATCTTTCAACGAAGTCGCCAAGGCCGTCATTAAGCATCATGGAAAAGGGCAAGTAGAAACCATTCCCTTCCCTGAGCATCTAAAAGGCGCTTACCAAGAATATACGCAAGCAGATTTAACCAAATTACGCGCCGCAGGTTGTGATATAACGTTCAAAACCGTTGCTGAAGGTGTCGCTGAGTATATGGCAATCATTAATCATTAATTTGTTGAGAGAGGATGATACTGTGAAAATAGCCGTTGCAGGAACAGGCTACGTGGGCTTATCAAACGCCATGTTGCTCGCTCAACACAATCAGGTAGTTGCCGTTGATATCATTGAAGAAAAAGTCGCGATGCTTAACCAAAAGCAATCGCCCATTGTTGACCACGAAATTGAGGATTTCCTGCGTAACAAAAATCTTAATTTTGTTGCCACTCTTGATAAAGTCGAAGCTTATCAAGACGCTGATTTTGTGATTATTGCCACGCCAACAGATTATGACCCAACGACCAACTACTTCAATACCGCCTCTGTTGAAGCGGTGATTCGTGATGTGATGGCGATAAATCCTAATGCGGTGATGGTCATTAAATCTACCGTTCCGGTTGGTTATACAGAGCAAGCTAAACAGCAGTTCCAGTGTGAGAACATTCTCTTTTCGCCTGAATTTTTGCGTGAAGGAAAAGCCTTATACGATAATTTGTATCCCTCTCGCATTATTGTCGGTGAGCAGAGTGAGCGGGCGCAGGTGTTTGCCAATCTATTATTGGCAGGAGCGATCAAAGATCAGGTTCCTGTATTGTTGACCAACTCCACCGAAGCCGAAGCGGTAAAATTGTTCTCCAACACCTATCTGGCGATGCGTGTGGCTTATTTTAATGAACTCGATACTTATGCTGAAGTGCATGGCTTAGATAGCCGACAAATTATTGAAGGGGTTGGATTGGATCCGCGAATTGGTAACCACTACAACAACCCTTCATTTGGCTATGGCGGCTATTGTCTACCCAAAGATACCAAACAGCTCTTAGCCAATTATCAAGCGGTACCGAATAATATTATTGGCGCGATTGTCGATGCCAACCGTACTCGCAAAGACTTTATTGCTGATTCAATACTAAAACGTAATCCCAAGGTGGTTGGTATCTATCGGCTGATCATGAAAACAGGATCGGATAATTTCCGCGCTTCAAGTATTCAAGGGATCATGAAACGCTTAAAAGCCAAAGGAATTGAAGTGATTGTCTATGAGCCGGTACTCAAAGAGAGTCATTTCTTCCATTCACAAGTGATCAACGATTTAAATGCGTTTAAGCAAGCGGCTGATGTGATTGTCTCTAACCGTATGACCGATGATCTTAAAGATTGTGCTAGTAAAGTGTATACCCGTGATTTGTTCGGAAGTGATTAGTCTCTAGTGCTATTTAGCCTCTACTTCTACTCTTGCATAGTCGTGGTGCAACAATTGCGCCGCGACCATCACGGCGCCTTTTATATCGTAACGTTATAGAGAGCATTGCCTATCATTTTGTTAGATTGTTTCTGTTCCGTACTGTAGGGAGCTGCTATACTTTTCTGATAATTCAAACAATATTCTCGTTTTTATACTGGGTAGTTTATGTCTTTACCGCGCAATGACTTTGATCAATACGCCTATAATCCAACGTTTCAATGGCGTTTTTTTCACCCTCGTTACTGGGGTACGTGGCTAGCGATCCTCATCGCTTGTCTGATCAGTTTTCTACCTACCAGCTTTAAACGTACCATCGCCCACGGACTTGCTCGTTTGGCCGTTAACGTGAAAAGTAAAGCCAATAACCGCGCCAGAGTGAATTTGGCGATGTGCTTTCCAGATAAAACGGAGTCTGAACGTGAAGCTATTCTGAGCAAAATGTACGTCACTTCAACGATGTTTTTGATGAGTTTTGCTTCGACAACACTCAGAAGTAAACAGTGGCTAGAAAAACAAACGACCGTGCGTGGTTTGGAGCATGTTGAACAGGTACTAGCAAAGGGTGAGAACGTGATTCTTCTCGTCCCCCACACTTGGTCAATTGATATTCCGGCCATTTTGCTTGCTTCACGTGGATTACCAGTTTCAGCAATGGCAAAAAGCCAGAGCAATCTACTCTCCGATTGGTTGATGCATAAACAGCGTGTGCAATACGGTGGGCGAGTTTACGATCGTAGCGTCGGCATTAAGCCATTTATAAAGTCGGTTCGTAAAGACGGTTATTTAGGCTACTACTTACCCGATGAAGATTTAGGCCGTGAGCACAGTGTGTTTGTCGATTTTTTTGCCACTCAAAAAGCGACCATTGCTGGGCTGGGCCGCATATCAAGCCTTAGTAAAGCGAAAATTGTTCCTCTTTTCGCGATGTTTAACACTGACACCGGGAGTTATGAACTGGATTTTTATCCCCCCCTGCCATTCCCAACAGGTGATGAACAACAAGACGCACGAATGATGAATGAGTGTATTGAAGCGTATGTCACCGAACGTCCAGAGCAATATATGTGGATTTTACGTTTGTTAAAAACACGCCCTGATTCAGATATTAATCCTTATAATTCATCGGTTTAAACTATGAAAATAATGAAAGCATATATTGTTCAAACTTTGATATTTTCACCTTATCTATTTTTAATGGCGGGCATTAATTTCATTCCTAATGGTGATAAGAAAATGGTTATTTTCTGTCTCCTAGCTATTATAATATCGATAATTTTCTATAATATTAAACATCTAAAAGAAAACATTAAAAATCCCGTATTATGGATATGTGCTCTATTAGCTATTTATCTTTCTATTTCGTATTCAATACAAGATGGAAGTCCGAGTTTATTGCGGGCTTTTCTCTCTGCGGTTTTAGTTATGTTTTTCATACCACCACTATCAAATAAAAACTTACTTTTTTTAGCAACCCTTGGGGCCGGATGTCTATTTTTTAATAGTGTGTATCAATCTTTTTATCTAGATCACTCACGTTCAGCAGGGTTGGTCAATGTTATACCATACGCAACATTTTGCTCTACACTATTTCTAATTGGTATTTATTTTATAATAAAAGATCATGATAAAAAACAAACATCTCTAGCAATAATAATTATTATATTATCAACTACATCTATTATTTTAAGTTTATCTAGAGGTGTTTGGCTTGCATTAGTAGTAGCGACTTTCGCTATGATTATATGTCAATTTTTAAGATCAAAGAAATTATGGAAGTATATTTCAATTATATTTATTAGTGGTATTAGTATTTTATACCTATTTAAAGAACCTATCTTAGATAGAGCACAAGAGACGATTAGTGAAATCCACGAAATACAAAAGGGAAATCTAAACACATCGATTGGTTTGAGATTACAAATGTGGAAAGCATCTTATTTCATTGCACAGGAAAACTTGTTGTTTGGTGTAGGAGGTCAACATCAATCGATTTTAAATAAACTATACGACACAGGAAAAGTCAGTAATGACCTATTAAAATTCCAACCTCAACATTATCACAATCAGCTAATTGACTTTATGGTTAAATACGGATTGATTGGTGTTTTCTTTATTATCTTATTATATTTATCACCGATTGTCACTAGTATCTATTATAAAAGTGACTATACCACATTAATAGTGGGCATCTCATCTTTATATTTTATTGCAGGTTTAACAGATGTGCCATTAAATCACAGTCAAACTATTTATATTTATATACTTTTTATGGTCCCCTTATCAAGCATGAGAAAAACCAGTTAAATATAAAAATTAAAAACGCCTCTCATTAAAAATAATGAGAGACCAACATTGGACTCAAAATCTATTATATTTACTAACAACCTATAGTTAGTCACATATAAAATCTCACCTAAATATATTTCCAAATTTTCTTTTCAGTATTTTAATTTTTGTTTGAGGTCGATGGGGGAAAATATATAAACAACGCATCATAAATAATTTTATGGCTTTCATAGTGTAGTTCTCTATTACCATACTAGGATCACAATGCCGCTGATACCATTTTTGCCACTCAAAGAACTGCACATGGGCAACCTTCCCACTGCGTCTTGATACCCTTGCTGTGCCTAAAAACTTTTGACACAGTCCCAATCCAATCCGACGTGGTGAGGCGACGATTAAATTATTAGCAACCACTTTTTCTGATTTTAATAATTTCTCTTGATTGTTATCGAGCAAGCTATTTAGAGCAAGACTTGAATCAAATTTTTGAATCGCTGCTAAAAATAGAGCCTGAGTACAATCAATCACAAAATCAGGAAAGCCGTTATTAATCGGCACCGCTTCGGTGGGTTGAAAGTCTTCAAATAAGGCAATATCCCATAAGGCCAGTACATCTTCCGTTCGTCCATAATAGAAGAAATCACTAATATGAAAAGCAACCGGAAACCCTTTCGCATAACGTCGAGTAAAAACATCGCTCACTACTACATGCTCTTTAAAAAAAGCGTACTCTTGAGAGCGCTTTCTATATTGCTGTTGCAGCTCAACAAAATGATTACCGGTTAAATAATTATCACTTCTTAATTTAACTGCGTAGGGGGTCACGACTTGCTCAAGACCCGCTTTTGATGACACGATTTGCCGATTATTATTATAAGCTTGAGGTTTTCCTTGAATCGTAAATTGACGTATATTGATGCCTGGATCGTCAGAGATAACTAATCTATCATAGTCTAACCCCGTCAGATCTTGGTTAGGCCATGTCGACAGAATAATCTTCGCTCCAGGTAAATGCTCTCGCACTGAACTTACACATTTATGTGTAATATTTGGCTCCTGAGGCCGATCTTGAAAAGTTTGTACAGGGCCTTGTACTACAACAGTAATATCACTAAAGTCCATCACGCATTCTCTCACTTAACTCTTCGTATCTTTTACCAATGGAACGATAATCCAAAAAGTTAATATCTTCTACACTAACTTCTGGTAGATTATCTAGAATTTCATCGATTTTCCTTGCTAATGTATCAATATCTCGACGCGGTACTACACAATGTTGTAAACGATGGCCTAATATCTCTCTAACTCCGCCAACATCTGTGGCCACTACTGGAGTTCCAATAGCGATACTCTCAATAATAACGGTAGGTAATCCCTCAACATCTGAACTTAATACATATAAGCTAGCTTGTTTAAAATACGGTAATAAGTTATCACAAAAACCCCAAAATATTACTTTATCTTGGATACCAAGATCGACGGCAAATTTTTTTAGTTCTTTTAATTTTCTTCCTTCACCAAAAATTACTAAAGGAAGATTTTGCTTTGTTTTAGCATACGCTTTTAATAATATATCAAATCGTTTTGTATGATCTGGGCGACCTGCTGCCATAATAAATTTTTCAGGTACATTTTTTGTTATTCCTTTTTTAGCCTTACTGATCATTCTATCAAAGTCAAAACCATTGTATATAGTTTCAATACTACGAGGCTTAACATCCATTTTTTCAATTATATCATAGCTAGCTGAATTAGATACTGTTAACAAATTCTTATTGTCATATACTGACTGATATAATAATTTATATAACGGTTTAGTTAACCAACTCCTACGAGATAGGAAGTTCTCATATTTACAACTATGTAACACAATAAAATGAGGAAGTTTTAAACATCTAAAATTAATACTAACAGCTCCATGAACAAAGATACAATCATAACCTTTAAACAATTGTTTATTTTTATCTATAATTATCCCACTGGTTAAATACTCAAAAACATGTCGACCTATAAAATTCTTTAAAAGTCTAAACAATAAATTTTTAATTTTTGATTGGAATATATTCTTCCTATTAATGTGTTTTTGATGACTATCTAGAGGCAGATGTGAAAGATCGGTAAAAAAAACATCTACTTGATGACCTTTTTCTCTAAGGTAATTTATAACATCTTGAGTCACAATATAAATGCTTGTTGTGTTACTTCCCGTTATAATAAAAGCAATTTTCATTTTTACGATTGTCCACTCTCTAATTACTACAAAAAACGCCAGACGAATGCTATCATAACTTTACCTAAAACAACTATTACGTTTAATATGAAAAGGCTGATTGTTGATCTCGATGGCACTATTACTAACGCAAATACCTCTGATTATCGTTGTGTTTCTCCTAATCTAGCAGTGATTGAACGCTTACGTGAATACCAAGCTCTCGGGTTTAGTATCACCATTTCCACCGCAAGAAATATGCGCACTTATGAGGGAAATGTCGGCAAAATCAATATCCATACTTTACCAATTATTACCGAATGGCTCGACAAACACCAAGTTCCGTATGATGAAATTCTGGTCGGCAAGCCGTGGTGTGGTCAAGAGGGTTTTTATATTGATGATCGCGCCATTCGCCCTTCTGAATTTGCCACTTTGAGTGTCGATGCTATTAATGATTTACTCAAAAAGGAACGCCACTCATGTTCCTAATTATGTCAGGTGCTTATGTAGGGCAAGATCTTCGTGCTGAATTTGGGATGATCCCGCCCGCCTTTCTTCCTTTAGGAAATCGACGACTTTTCCAGCACCAAGTCGCCCTAGTACCTAAAGGTAAACGAATTTATCTTTCTATCCCTCAGTCCTATCAGGTAGAAGCATTCGATAAACAATGGTTAACGGCGCACGACGTCGAATTATTAGCACTCCCTGACGATCTCTCTTTGGGCGAATCGCTAATGGCAGCTTTAGCCTTAACCTCTCAATCTTTTGATACGGATCTGAGCATTCTCTACGGTGATACATTACTGACACCTCCCACACAAAAAGACGTGATTACCATTGCTCAAGTGGATAGTGGTTATAACTGGGCAACGATTGATGAAAACAACTCCCAATGGCTAGCAACAGAAGACCGCGATTTGACGAGTCAGAGTCAGGTGGTTAGTGGCTTTTTTAACTTTTCATCACCGCGCACGTTAATCCGCTGTTTAAGTCAAACCCATTGGAACTTCTTACAAGCATTAAACGTTTACCACAAAACTCTCGGCATTCAAGTCCGTCAGTCTAATGATTGGCTCGATTTCGGCCATGTAAATACTTACTATCGCTCTAAAGCTGAATATACAACGCAAAGGGCGTTCAATGAACTCACGATAACCCCTGACTGGATAGAAAAAAGTAGTGTAAAAGAACATAAAATCATGGCGGAATCGCTTTGGTTTCAACAGGTACCGAATACGCTAAAACATTTTTCCCCACAGTTTCTGGGCGAAAGTACCAAGAATGGTAAAATGGCATATCGTTTAGAGTATCTGTATCACAATGCCTTAAATGAATTGTTTGTTTTTGCTCGCTTACCAGAAATGACATGGCGACAAATTTTACTGCAAATGCGTACTTTTCTTTCTGCCTGCCACTCAATAACGGCGCCTAAAAACGCGGTTGTCGATTCGTTAGAAACACTGTTTGCTAGCAAAACTGAGCAGAGATTGGCGCAGTTCTGCCAAGAACGACAATTCGATTGGACACACCCTTGGACTTATAATCAACACACACGCTTAAGTCTTAAGGCGTTACATGAGGCGTCTTTGCAGCACTTGCCAATAAGTCAAGTGGCGACCGTCATGCATGGTGATTTTTGCTTTAGTAATATTTTGTATGACTTTCGTAAAAATAGAATTAAAGTCATCGACCCTCGAGGCATGACGGCAGATAATCAACCTACTATTTATGGGCATGTCGAGTATGATATTGCTAAGGTTTGTCATTCAGTGATTGGTTTGTACGATTGGATCATTGCTGGGTATTATCGCGTGGATATCAATAAGTATACGATTGAGTTTTCACTGGCGGATACTGATCATCTCTCTACCGTACAGCAGCTCTTTTTGGACACACTCTGTGCCGACTACCAATTGACTCCTAAGACACTCTACGCGATGCAAATTCAATTGTTTTTATCGATGCTCCCCCTACATAGTGATGATCTTTCTCGACAAAACGCTTTATTGGCCAATGCGTTTCGACTTTATAACTGCATGTTAGAGGCAAAGTAATGATTGTGATCCCGATGGCTGGACTCAGTTCTCGCTTTTTTAAAGCTGGGTTTGATAAGCCCAAATATATGTTAGATGCTCATGGAAAAACTCTTTTTGAGCATGCTGTCAGTAGCTTTCAACATTACTTTCAAAGTGAACATTTTTTATTTATTGTCCGAGATGTCGACAATACGGTCGAATTTGTCAATCAACAGGCACAAACATTGGGCATTCGATCCTTTAGTGTCAAGTTGTTGACCCAAGAAACTCGGGGTCAAGCAGAAACGGTCTTTATCGGTATTGAGGGCGAGAGTGATCAAGCACAATCACTCACCATTTTTAATATCGATACCTTTAGACCGGGGTTTGTTTTTCCCACCGAACTCTCCCACTGGGATGGCTATCTGGAAGTCTTTGATGGCCAAGGTGACAATTGGTCGTTTGTTCGTCCAAAATCAGCGACTTCAACACAAGTCATTGAGACTGCAGAAAAAAGACCCATTTCACAACTTTGTTGCACAGGTCTCTATTACTTCGCATCACTGCAAGACTATCGCGATACTTATCAACATTATCTCGCTTTACCCCCAGAGCAGTGGGAAAAAGGCGAGCTTTATGTGGCTCCGTTATACAATTACTTGATTCAGCAAGGTAAACAGATCCATTACCACTTAATTGAACGCGATGAAGTTATTTTTTGTGGTGTTCCTGATGAGTACTATGCTTTCTTGAAGCAAGAGCCATCTGTAGTCTAAGGTTAACGCGAAAATTATGAATCGTATTCTAATCATTGGCCCATCTTGGGTGGGCGATATGGTGATGTCGCAATGTTTATATATCACCCTTAAACAGCAGTATCCGAATGCTTTGATTGATGTTATGGCTCCCGCGTGGTGTAAACCGATTTTAGAACGGATGCCTGAAGTCCATCGCGCATTAGAACTGCCTTTTGGCCATGGCGAATTTAATTTTTTTGCTCGTCGAGCTCTTGGGCTATCCCTACGTGGTCAATATGATCACGCCTACGTTCTACCTAATTCGGCTAAATCAGCTCTGATCGCTTGGTTTGCGCGTATCCCTGTACGTACAGGCTGGAAGGGAGAGATGCGCTATGGTCTTTTAAACGATCTTCGGAGCAATAAAAAGCAGTTCCAATATATGACCGAGCGTTATGTCGCACTGGCTTACGATAAATCAACCATGACTGGCTCTGATGCTTTAGGGGGTTTAGATAAGCTGCCAAAGCCTAAATTGACCATTACACCAGAGCAGCAGCAAACTACCGCTAGAAAGTTTTCTTTATCGCAAGGTGATACCGTTGGCCTTTGCCCTGGCGCCGAATTTGGCCCCGCCAAACAGTGGCCAACCGCTCATTACGCCCAAGTTGCCACCTATTTGCTGCAGCAAGGTAAGCAGGTATGGTTATTTGGTTCAGCAAAAGACAGCGTGACGACTCAAGCGATTATTGAACAGGTTCCGGAAATACTTAGAGCCAACTTGGTTGATTTGGCTGGAAAGACCAGCTTAATTGAAGCCGTTGACTTACTCTCTTGCTGCCAAACCGTGATTAGTAACGACTCGGGGTTAATGCACGTGGCTGGGGCTGCCGGCTGTCAGGTTATCGGTGTTTATGGCTCAACCTCCCCGCATTACACGCCTCCTTTAGCGAAGAAAAGTGCTATTGTCCATACAGACATAGAGTGTCGTCCTTGCTTTAAACGTGAATGCCCTTATGGCCATTTAAAGTGCCTAACTGAGTTAGCACCACAACAAGTGATTATGGCCTTGCAGACCTTTGAGTCGTCAAGTGTGGAGCTATAACGTGTTGATTCGCTGGCTATACAGTACACTGCTATTACTCGCAGCGCCTTTTATGCTTCGTTCATTGTATAAAAGTAAGCCAGGTAAACCACCTTTTGGTTCTCGTTGGCCAGAACATTTTGGGCGAACACCAAAACTCAATAGCTCAGAAAGTCCGATTTGGATTCATGCTGTATCCGTCGGTGAATCAATAGCCGCCACACCAATTATCCATGCGATTAAACAACATAATCCACAGCAATCGATCATTGTTACCACAACTACCAGTACCGGTGCGCAACAAATTGCCAAATTAGGCAATCTGGTTGAACATCGCTATATGCCGTTGGATTTTTCCTATTGTGTGCGTCGATTTTTAAACGTGGTCCAACCAAGTCAGCTGCTGATCATAGAAACGGAATTATGGCCGAATACCCTACGCTGTGTTGCTCAAAGATCGATTCCGATCACCGTAATTAATGCTCGTCTTTCTGAACGATCTTGTCAGCGATATCAACGATTTCAAGTGGTTTTTGATCAACTAGCGTCTCATATCACTAAGCTGTTATGCCAATACCCAAGTGACGCAGAACGCTTTTTACGATTAGGCGTTGCAAAAGAAAAAGTCATGGTCACGGGTTCAATAAAGTTTGATCTAAATATCAATCATGAGGTAATCCAAGCCGGTCAGCAGCTTCGTCAACAGTTGGGTCCACATCGCCCAATATGGATCGCCGCAAGTACCCACAAAGGTGAAGATGAACTTTGCTTGGTCACTCATCGGCAAGTATTGACTATTTACCCAGACGCTTTGCTGATCCTTGTACCACGCCACCCAGAACGTTTTGATACGGTCGCACAACTTTGTAGAGCTGAAGGTTTTACTTTAAGTCGACGAACAGAGCCAACAACCGTAAAGACTCAGATTTATCTTGGAGATACCATGGGTGAGATGCTGACCTTGATTGGTAGTGCGGATATTTGCTTTATGGCTGGGAGCTTATTGGGTAATAAAGTCGGAGGGCACAACCCGCTAGAACCAGCAGCGTTAGCAAAACCGATACTTAACGGTCCCAGTTATTATAATTTCAGTGAGGTGACAGAGGCTTTATTAACGGCGAATGCGCTACGCCTTTGCGCTTCCCCTCAAGAGATCGCTCACACCCTGATTGAGCTATTCAATCACCCTGATGCGGCACAGGCGCAGGGGCAAAAGGCCGCGCAAGTAGTCGCAGCCAATCGTGGCGCGCTAGAAAAAACCGTAGCGGTTATTTTCTCTACAAATTAAGAGACATAGCCCGCTAATAGTGATTGCCATTGCTGCGTTTGCCAGTGAATACCACATCGCTGCTGCTCTTTGTGAAAAGAGCGCAGCAAACGCTGTAAATTCGCTTCTTTCCAATGTTCACCGGGTTGCTGATGGCATTTATCAAAATCGATGATCCATACCTTGTCTTGATCATCGATTAAAATATTGTGAATGTTGAGATCGGTATGATTAACTTGGGCGCTATGTAACTTGGCAATCTGTTGACCTATTAAAAAATAATGTCGCTCGTCGAGCGGGTTCTCCTGCAAAATCGCCACTAGATCACGGGCATTGGTGATTTTTTCACTCAATAAATCGGCTTGATAAACCAGTCCGCGTTTAACCGCTCGCGCGGCTATTGGGCGGGGTACATTCACACCTTGTTGACGTAAATGTGCCAACAGATGAAATTCAGCATAGCTGCGCGTTTTATGCCATCCTTGAAACCAATATTGATCGCTAACTACCTTGCCAAATAATCCACCACGACGGTAATGACGCAACGCCGCCTCTATATGCTGCATAGCAACAAACCACGTCGTTCCTCGCCCCTTAGCACTGCCAATGATTTTTTGTTCAGCGTGCCAATAAGCCACATCAAAGAGATCGTGGAGTGGTTCACTAACCCATTGATCGTCATACCAAATCATTTGCTGCTTAAGCGAGCATTGCTTAATCATCATGAGTTATCCTTCATAGACTTATAAATAATGAGTATAGAGCAGCACCGTCCATATTAGTCCGGCTAGTAATAATGTCACCATTACCGCCGCAGAGCCGATATCTTTCGCACGTCCACTCAGCTCATGACGCTCAGAACCGACTCTATCCACCACCGCCTCAATCGCTGAGTTAAGCAATTCCACGATCAGCACTAATACCACGCTAGAGAACATCAATAATCGTTCCAATGCAGGTAAATCGAGCAAGCACAGAATCGCTCCAGCAATCACCAACAGTAGCAACTCTTGGCGAATAGCCGCTTCATGTTGAAAAGCTGCTTTTAACCCTTGCCATGAATAACCGGTCGCGTTGATGACGCGGCGTAATCCTGTTGCGCCAGGTTTTCCGCTAAAGGGAGGTTGCATGATGAATATCTCTCATTTTATGGTGGATTCAAAAAGGCTTATTTTACATTTATCGGCAGACTCTGCATAATTTAGGCTCATTAATGAGTGAGCTTTTTCCATGCCCCTGTTTTCTTCACCACCTCAGTCTGTCTGTTTTTTACGCCTTTCGGCGATAGGTGATGTCTGTCATGCCGTCGCCGCCGTTCAAGCTCTGCAAAAACACTGGCCAGACACCAAAGTGACTTGGATCATTGGCAAAGTTGAAGCCCAGTTATTGCAAGGCTTAAACAATATCGAGCTGATCATCTTCGATAAAAAAGCGGGCTTCGCCGGCATGAAAGCGGTTTGGCGACAGTTAAAAGGTCGACGATTTGATGCCCTTATCCATATGCAGCTTGCGCTGCGAGCCAGCTTACTGACGTTAGGGATTCACGCTCAATACAAAGTCGGCTTTCATCGCCAACGAGCGAAAGAAGGTCAGTGGTTATTTACGAACCGTAAAATTGCTGATCATCAATCTACTCACGTCTTAGACAGTTTTTTAGCCTTTGTTGAGTATCTCGGTGTACCTCGCACAGCCCCAACGTGGTCAATGCCGATTAGCGAGCCAGAACGAGCTTTTGCTCGTCAACAATTACACGATAAGCCAAGTGTGGTGATTTGTCCTGCTGCCAGTAAAGATGAACGAAATTGGTTAACCGAGCGTTATGCCCAATTTGCCGATTATGTCACCACTCAAGGTTATCAAGTGGTGCTATGCGGGTCGCCTGCACCACGAGAAGTTCAATTAGCAGCAACAATCTCAGAATTAATGACTCAGCCGGTCATCAATTTGGTAGGCAAAACCAGCTTAAAACAGTTAACTGCTGTACTGGGTGAAGCTAAGTTAGTACTTGCTCCTGATTCAGGGCCGGCTCATATTGCAACAACCCAAGGCACGCCTGTGTTAGGCTTGTATGCGCACAGTAACCCCAAACGCACAGGCCCTTATTTTAATATTGAGGATGTCGTCAGCGTCTATGAGGATAACGTGACTAAGCAACAGGCAAAACCTCTCAGTGAGCTGGCTTGGAGCACGCGGGCCAAAGGCACGGATTTGATGCAACAGATCACTGTATCTGTAGTGATTGAAAGATTTGAACATATGATGAAAGGTGTAGTACTTAATGACTAAATCCACTCCGACGTTGGCTGTCGCCTTAATCGTCAAAAATGAAGCAAAACATTTACAAGCTTGCCTCGAGACAGTCGCTGATTGGGTTGATGAGATTGTTATTCTTGATTCTGGTAGTGAGGACGCAACAGAATCGATTGCTCGTCGCTTTACTGACAAGTTCTTTGTGAACAAAGACTGGCAAGGCTTCGGACCTCAGCGCCGTTTAGCCCAATCCTACATAACTGCAGATTATGTACTATGGCTAGATGCCGATGAGCGAGTCACTCCAGAATTGAAAGCGAGTATTTTACAAGCCGTAAAACATGATAAACCCAACACTGTGTATCAGATCGATCGCTTAACTACGGCCTTTGGTAAACAAATTCATTATTCTGGCTGGTCACCTGATTGGGTTACTCGCCTTTATCGGACTCGTGAAACACAATATAACACGGCTTTAGTGCACGAAAGCGTTGAAATTCCCTCTCATCTAACACTCAAGTCTCTATCTGGTTATTTACAGCACTACACTTTTGAGTATCTACCACAATACACAGCAAAAACTCAGCATTATATGAAAGCGTGGGTTGATCAACGAGAAGGTAAAAAATCCGCAACCTTAACTGGCGCGGTATTACATGGCTTTTTCCGTTTTTTTAAAATGTATATTCTAAAACGTGGTTTTTTAGATGGGCGGCATGGACTATTACTGGCGATTTTAAGTGCTAACACCACATTTACTCGTTATGCAGACCTTTGGTTGCGTGATTATGTCCGCCAGCAAAAAAGAGAGCGCTCATGAAAATTTGTCATGTTAATCTCGCCTCTGGTTATCATGGTGGTGAGAATCAAACACTACTACTGATTCAACAGCAGATTAAGTTAGGTTACCAACTTACCGTTGTTGCTAACCCCAAAAGTCTTTTTTACTCACGAGTAAAAGAACTACCTTGTCGATTAATTGCTTGTAAACACTTTTTAACTCAGCACGGAAAAGCTATTACACAAGATTCAGATTTAATTCATGTACACGAAGGACGAGCGATTTATTGGGCTTGGTTACAATATCAGTTGTATAAAATACCCTATATCATCACTCGTCGAATTGATAATCCTCTCAGTGAACGATGGTTTGCAGCTCAAGCTTACTGCTCGGCTAGCGCATTAGTCGGGTTAAGTCAGGAAATTTGTCGACAAATTTTATTACGCTACCCGCTGAAAAAGGTGGTCACCATCCCAAGCTCACCAGTTCGTTATCCCATTAATCAGCAACAAGTCTCTCGTATTCGTGAACAATTTTCTCATCCATTCTTAGTTATTCATGCGGCGAATATGCTTCATCACAAAGGTTTTGATGTTACGCTTGCAGCCGCTCGCCTATTAATGGACTCAGAATCGGACATTCATTTCGCTTTGTTGGGAGATGGAAAAGAGCGTCCAGCATTAGAACAGCAAGCCAAAGGTTTAACAAATGTTCATTTCATGGGTAAGCAGAACAATATGGGTGATTGGTTTGCTGCTGCTGATATGCTTATCCATCCCTCTTACAGTGAAGGGTTAGGCTCTGTGATTTTAGAGGCAATGGGTAGTGGGTTACCTGTCGTGGGTAGTCGAGCCGGAGGGATCCCAGACATCATTGAAGACCGTGTTTCTGGCTTATTAATTACCCCCGGAGATGCCCAAGAATTAGCGCAGGCTATTTTGCAAGTTCGTCATGATCCAAATCTTGTTGACGTATTAACCATTGGACGAGAGAAAAAGTTACGCGATTTTCAGATTGAACAAACTGCACAGCGTTATCACACGCTCTACTCAGAAATAATGAAAAGCAATGCTTGCTGTTCATAAAAACTGAAAGTTAACGAAAATAAAGCGGACACCATAAAGGTAAGATATACATGAGAATTTTAATTTTTAGCTCTTACAAAGATGCATGGAATAGCGTTCGTCCAGAAGCTGAAATGTTCATTGAAATGGTTAAATTAGGCCATCAACTTACGATAATGACTCAAGGCAATGCACCGTATGTAGCCCGTTTTCGTGACAGCGGTATCAAGGTGATTGATGCTTATCCCAGTAAAAAAATCTGCTGGAAGACCATCAAAAGGCTGCGTACAGAGTTACACGCTCATCACTATGATATTGTCTATGCCATGAATTCAAAAACCATTCCCAATGCTGCCTTTGCTTGTATCGGCTTTAAACAGACCAAATTGGTGACGTATCGAGGAACGGTCGGTGGATTATATCGTCATGACCCCAGTGCCTATTTAACCCATTTACACCCCAGAGTTGATGGTATCAGCTGTGTGGCACAAGCCGTTACTGATGACGTAAAAAAACGAGTGTGGAAGCATCAAGACTGCGTGGTCACAATTTACAAAGGGCATGATATTGCTTGGTATCAAGCTCAGCCTGCTTCATTGAAAGAATTAGGATTACCTAACGATGCATTTTGCATCATTTGTATTGCCAATGCTCGGCCGAGTAAGGGTGTCCATATCTTGCTTGAAAGTGCAAAACAACTGGCTGATTTAGTGAATCTGCATATACTGCTTGTAGGACGTGACATGCAAACTGAACAACATTTAGCCTTAGCTGAGCAAAGTGGGATGTCTGAACGTATTCATTTTCTCGGCTACCGAAGCGATGTTCCTGAGCTGTTAGCTTCTAGCTCTGTACAAATTCAACCTTCGATTAGTGGTGAAGGGCTACCTAAAACTATTATTGAAGCTATGGCGATGGGTATTCCTTCCATTGTAACCACAACGGGCGGCGGTAAAGAATTATTGGTTGATGGTGAAAGTGGTTTTATTGTTCCAGTACAAAACCCAACCGCCATTGCAGATAAAGTTCGCGTTCTCTATCAAGCACCACAACAACGTCTACAAATGGGGATGCGCGCACAACAACGCATGATTAATGATTTCTCTTGCCAAGCCAGCGCTAAACAACATCTGGCTTTTTTTCATTCATTATTAGGCAGATAACTCCGCTTTCACAGATGAGAACACGACCGTGAGCCAAAAACGTATTTCTCGGGTTATTTATCCCGGCACTTTCGATCCTATCACCAATGGACACCTTGATATTGTTGAGCGTGCAGCCAGCATGTTCGATGAGGTGATCATTGCTGTCGCGGCAAGTCCAAGTAAAAATACCATGTTCACCCTTGATGAAAGAGTAACCTTTACTCAAGCAGTGACTCAGCACTTACCGAACGTAACCAGCAAAGGCTTTAGCGGCTTGATGGTCGATTTTGCTCGCGCAGAGCAAGCTAACGTGTTGATCCGCGGTCTACGAACCACAGTAGATTTTGAATACGAATTTGGCCTGACCAATATGTATCGTCGTTTAATGCCGGGATTAGAGAGCGTCTTTTTAACGCCATCTGAACAATACGCTTTTATTTCATCGACTATCGTCCGTGAAGTTGCGATTCATGGTGGCAATGTGGATGGCTTTGTCCCTACCGTCGTCGCACAGGCACTAAGTGCCAAAAAAGTCATTTAGATTACTCTGTGGGTTAAGCCGAGATTAACCCACAGAGTTCTTTCGTCGATTATGGTGTCATCGGTAATACTTGAGAACGCAAAAAGTATTCTTGTAATCGGTGATATTCTAATCCCCATTGGCGATCAAAGGTTTGCTCATCACTGGCTTGCGGTTCAGTCAGTAATGACTCATCACCTTGCCAAGGATGGAAGATAAACGGTGGATGGTTACTCACAGCACCATAGGCATTAATGCTCATACCACTATTGAAACCGATATTACTTACCTCCCCTATAGTAAGTAAGTTTTCTCCACCTAAAGAAACATAAGCTTGATCAGACAAACTAAAATGATACAAGGTTGGAAAAATATCTCGATGGGAACCGATACGCTCTGGCTGATAGTTAAATTCGGTGTGCGCCAAAATCGATGGTGGCACATAAAGATAAAAGGGAACCGCGTGAGTTAACCCTGCCTCACCAGGCCTGGCTATATCGGTATAGCGTACACGATGATCACCCGTCACAGCCATGATCACCTGATCACTTAATGATGATTGCTTGATATCACTGATAAATTGACCCACCGCATCACTGGCATACTGAAACGTTTTTAATAATTCTTGAGCGTCTCGATTACCTTTATAGCCTAGCATCTCTTGCAAACGAGGAGTAAGAGTGGTTGGTTTAGGTTGATAATACGCTGGAACCCGATACGGTGAGTGATTGGTGACTGTCATCACGTAAATAAGAGTTGGCCGCTCAGCCTTATCTAATAACTGCTGAGTAAATTTAAACATAAACTCATCGGGTACACCCCAAGTCCCTGCGTATTGGGCAGCAAGGGGGAAAGCACCAACAATGTCATTTTCATCATAGACGCGATCAAAACCTTGAGTGGGTAAATAGTTCGCTAAGTTGCGCCACATACCGTTACCACCATAGACAAAAACCACATCATAGCCAGCCCGCTGATATGGCAATACCGCCGAGCTTGGAAGGGGAATTTTTTGCCAATTAGAATGACTGATCGTCGCCAATGGGCTATGCACTAGCATCATTACGATACTGTCTATTGTAGCGGAAGTGCCCGCCAAAAAACGCTCGAACAGAAAATCGTGTCGATAATGCTCCCGAAAACGACCTAATAAATCGTTTGTGGTTGGATCATCTTCAATTAAAACGCTCAACCCCATACTTTCCATCATCGCGATAACCACATGAGGCGGATGATCAGCGAGATAATCATTGTGAGGGGTTTTATAATTCGCGTCAGGCTGCCCCAACAACTTTTGCATTTGCTGCTGCAATACTTGCTGAGATATCGGTTCTAAGTGAGCACGTGATGTATAATCACTGCGCGCCCAATCAAGCGCCATAAAGGCATTAGGGGTGATCATATTTAATGGCTGATAAGCCGAGACACTAGCATGATAACGTTTCAGAGGTAAACTGCCCGTCGAGCCCCTTGCCAGTAAAAACACACCGACCATCATGAAGACGACGGCTAAGCTAGTAATACTCCAATGCCAGTGTTGTTGCGAGGACCATAAGTTAAGACGTGTCAGGTAACGGGCAAAGTAGTAACCAATCCCAGCCATAACTAACGCTAAACTCACCCCGTATATAACCGGATAATCAACCCATAAGTTAGTCAGTACCGCGACTGAGTCATCATCCATCAAGCCAAAAATAAATAAATCAATATGGCTACCATAGGTTAAGTAGTAGTAATAATTACCAACTCCACCAATGATATACAATAAAACAATTACTGCATGGTAGTAAGTCGATAAGCTTAACCAGCGTAAATAGGCTTGGGAAAATGCCGCGCATACAAGGCCAACTAACAGTAATGGGGCATAAGCAATCGCGGTGACTTTTGCATCAAATCGAGCGCCGACCATAAAAGCACGTTGAATATCATTCACTATATCATTAACAGGCAAACCAGGCTCAATATGCAAATAAAGAGCGTAGCGAGAAGCAAACAACAGTAAAAATGAAAAAACAAAGTAGCCAATGAATAACTGGCATATATGTCGAAAATGGCGCTGATAATACATATTAAGAAGGTGCTTAAGAAAACAGGAGGCTAATGTTACGCCAAGTGATTTTCATGTCCATCATTAGATAATAAAAATATTAGTCAATCTTGGCAGTGGTTACAGAACATGCTGTTACGCTGAGCAATTTTCTGTTCAAGAATCGGTTCCGCGCAAATAGGACAAGGTTTACCGCCTTTGCCATACACTTGCAGCTCTTGGGCAAAATAGCCGGGCTTGCCATCGGCTTGCGAAAAATCTTTCAGCGTAGTGCCACCTTGTTTAATCGCTGTCGCCAGTACGGCTTTTATCTCGCTGACCAAACATTGCCACTCGGTGTCCGATAAACTTTGCGCCGATCTTAAAGGGTGAATTTTGGCTTTAAACAGCGATTCATTCGCGTAGATATTGCCTACCCCAACCACGTTTTTATTATCCATAATAAACGCTTTTATCGCTAAGCGTTTATTGTTCGCACGTTTAGCAATCGTCTCGGCATTAAACGCATCGGTCAGTGGCTCTGGCCCCATATGACTGAGTACCGAGTGATGTTCTCCTGGCGCAGCATACAACCAAGCACCAAAACGGCGCGGATCGTGATAACGCAGTAACGTGCCATTCGCAAGAACGAGATCAACGTGATCGTGCTTCCCTGGTGGAAAATTAGCATCTAACACCCTCAAAGCTCCCGACATACCGAGATGAATAATCGCATTGCCGGCTTCGGTTTCGATGAATAGATATTTGGCGCGGCGTGAAATGGCCGTGATCTGCTGGCCTTCCAGCCGAGTTAATTCATGAGGGATCGGCCAGCGTAGTTTTTCACAGCGCCAAGTGATCGTGGCGATGGTTTGACCAATTAAATGCGGCGAAATGCCTAAGCGACTGACTTCGACTTCGGGTAACTCAGGCATCATAGCTCCAAGATGGTTGACGAATTAAGATCTTAACGACTGGATGAAGGGAAAAGATAATCGGCTTCCACTGAGATAGCAATCCACTTATCTTGCCAGTTTTTAAATAACCAAAACTGCGGTGATTGATAATAAGTGATCCGCTGTGGCTCTTCCTTATCGCGATACCAGACTTCAATGGTTTGAGGCCCGATCAAACTTGGCTGTAATGAACGTACGGTTTGTTCATCAACCTCGGTACCGACTAAAGCTTGCCAGCGCTGGGCTAATTGCAGCGCAGAAACCTCACCAGTCGGAGTCAACTGCCATTGATCTTGCTCTAACGTCAGCTCAAACGATCGTGTATACACCGCCTGTAATGGTGCATTGGGATTAAGTAAACTAGGGTAAGCATGCGCTGCGCTCTTATCTGAGGTCAGATAAGATTTGAGTAATGGCGGTAAGTTCAACACCCCAATAAACAGCAGTACTAAGATGATCAGAATATTGTTCCATCGCCGACGACGATGAGGGGCAATGCGCATGCAGCAATCCTTAGCTGATAGATAAGATTCGCTAAGAATAGCAAAGTAGCTAGCTAGGTTCTAGGTTCTAGGTTCTAGGTTCTAGGACCGATGTTTCCACATAAAGAAAAACCCAACCAAATTGGCTGGGTTTTCGCTACTTTTACAACAGAGTGCGCAATCAATTACTTGATTTTGCCTTCTTTGTAAACAACGTGCTGGCGAACTACTGGATCAAACTTTTTGATCTCAAATTTGCCTGGCATGTTGCGTTTGTTCTTGTCAGTTGTGTAGAAGTGACCAGTACCTGCAGAAGATATTAGTCGAATTTTCTCACGAATGCCTTTAGCCATTGCTCAATTCCTCTTAAACGTTTTCGCCACGTGCACGGATATCAACAAGAACAGCATCGATGCCTTTCTTATCAATGATACGCATGCCTTTAGCAGTTAGACGTAGTTTAACAAAACGTTTTTCGCTCTCTACCCAGAAACGATGAGTTTGTAGGTTCGGCAGAAAACGACGCTTAGTAGCATTTCGTGCGTGTGAACGGTTGTTACCCGTTATTGGACGCTTACCAGTTACTTGGCATACTCGGGACATGAATGTCTTCTCCAAATCGTTTCAGCTCGATATCAACCTTGGTGGCCGAACCTCGTTCTCGATGTATTAAGAAGTTTGAGGTTAAAAACCGTTATGGAAAATCCATACAAGGCTATCAAAGGTCGCGTATTATACTAACTTGACATGCATTGCTCAAGACCCGAACAGATCCTTTTTACGGATTTGGTGATCTTTTTTAAGCAGAGCTGAGTTTAGGTTGATAATTTAGTGCGCGAATCATACCAGAATAATCTTAAGTCACAACATAAAATATCCGTCAAATCCATCCTCGTTCTGCAAAGGAAACCACCTCACCATCACCAATCACAAAGTGGTCAAGGACACGAATGTCGACTAACTGCAAAGCATCAACTAAACGCTGAGTAATTCGGCGATCAGCCTGACTGGGTTCTGCAATGCCAGAAGGATGATTATGGGCCAAAATTAATGCCGCCGCATTGAGTTGCAACGCCCTCTTGACGACTTCTCTAGGGTAAACACTAGCGGCATCAATTGTCCCCTCAAATAAGATTTCATCTTGGATAACACGATGTTGATTATCGAGAAAAAGAATATAAAAGGCTTCACGATGACGATCGCGTAGCACGCTGGTTAAATATAACTTGGTTTGTTGAGGGCTGGTTAACGCGTCACCACGCTTTAAAGTTTCAACCAAGTAACGCTGAGTCATTTCTAAGACAGCTTGTAATTGAACAAATTTTGCTTCTCCCAGTCCTTTATGTGCACAAAACTGCTCTTTACTGGCAGAAAACAAAGCGCGCAATGAACCAGATTGACGTAATAAACAATCCGCCAGTTCTAAGACATTCATCCCTGGTGTGCCGGTGCGTAAAAAAATCGCTAGCAGTTCAGCATCGGATAACGCTTGCGGCCCTCTGGCAAGTAGCTTCTCTCGTGGCATTGATTCTACAGGGAGATCTTTGAGACCCATGACTACGCTCCAAGTCTACTAAATAGAGAATAACGACGCGGTGCCCCCTTACCAACAAAGCAACCCGTTTTTTCAAACTGGGTTAATGTCAGCACACGGGGCTCTCTTTTATAAGCGAAGAATGACTCAGGCCCAAATGGGCCTGAGTGAAGATGGGAATAAGATCAATCTCACTTGTAACTCGCTTGTTGATTAAAGCTTAAAGTGACTGATTGGATTCCTCATTTATTAGCCCAATTATTCAAAATTGACTGAAGCGACTCTGATTTGTATAAGAGATTTACTAGCAAAATATTGACACGACAACCACATATTTCGGGAGTTGTGCTAACATAACTCGCAGAATTTTCGAGGAATCCAAATGCAAACATTAGCAGGAAAACACATTCTGCTTGGCATTAGTGGCGGCATTGCAGCCTATAAATGTGCAGAATTAACGCGCCGATTGCGTGAACGAGGCGCGGAAGTTCGCGTGGTGATGACCCATGCGGCGAAAGAATTTATTACCCCTTTAACCATGCAAGCCGTCTCGGGCTATCCGGTCGCAGACAGCTTACTTGATCCTGCTGCCGAAGCATCCATGGGGCATATCGAGCTGGCAAAATGGGCAGATTTGGTATTGTTAGCACCGGCAACGGCGGATCTTATCGCTCGCTTAGCCGCGGGAATGGGCAATGATTTATTAACCACCGTCGTACTCGCAACGGATGCTCCTGTGGTGATTTCACCCGCGATGAATCAGCAGATGTACCGTAATCAAGCAACACAAGATAATATCGCGACCCTTGTGCGACGCGGCGTTTCGGTATGGGGGCCTGCCGCTGGAGAACAAGCCTGTGGCGATGTCGGGCCGGGACGTATGCTTGAACCACTTGAATTGGTTGAGCGCTGCGACGCTTTTTTTGCGCCTAAACCTTTGCTTGGGAAAAAACTGTTGCTTACTGCAGGACCGACTCGCGAAGCGTTAGATCCCGTTCGCTATATTACTAATCACAGTTCAGGCAAAATGGGCTTTGCCATTGCCGACGCTGCGGCTACTCTAGGAGCCGAAGTGACGCTAATCAGTGGGCCGGTCACCTTAACAACGCCCGCCAAAGTGAAGCGGATTAATGTCCAGAGTGCACTAGAGATGCACGCAGCGGTGATGGCCCATGCTCAACAGCATGATATCTTTATTGGATGCGCTGCGGTCGCGGATTATCGACCTGATGTCATCGCTGAACAAAAAATCAAAAAAACCGAACAGAGCGATACGTTGTGTATCACCATGGTCAAGAACCCGGATATCGTTGCTTCGGTAGCGGCATTAACCGAACGCCGTCCTTTCACGGTAGGATTTGCCGCAGAAACACAGGATGTGGAAAAATACGCTCTCGGAAAACTGACCAAGAAAAAGCTGGATATGATTTGCGCCAATGATGTTTCTATCACTGGTCAAGGTTTTGATAGCAACGATAATGCACTGACGGTGTATTGGTCCAATGGTCAACACGCTTTGCCGCTGAGCAGCAAACGTGAGTTAGCCCAAGCGTTAATATTGTTCATTCATCGCCATCTGTAGTCGATACGCCTTAGTACTCGGTTTGCCAGCAAGTGCATCATCGCATAGCCATTCGTTAGCGAGGAATCCACTCAGTTAACTCGGCAAATCTTGCTGCTTATTGCGTCGCTATCAATGGTCATCAAAGGAAGTCGGGTTATGGCTGGTAACAAAAAAATCAATCGCCGTGAAGAAATACTCCAAGCACTGGCACAAATGCTGGAATCCCACGAAGGAGCATCTCGCATCACGACGGCTAAACTCGCCAAACAAGTCGGTGTATCAGAAGCGGCTTTATATCGTCATTTTCCCAGTAAAGCGCGAATGTTTGAGGGCTTGATTGAATTTATTGAAGAATCACTCATGTCACGTATCAATCGTATTTTGGATGAAGAAAAAGATACGTTAAATCGCATTCGTCTCGTTGTGCAGCTGATTTTGGCTTTTTCTGAACGCAACCCCGGCCTGACGCGCATTTTATCGGGCCATGCGTTGATGTTTGAAAATGAACGGCTGCGGGAGCGAATTAATCAGTTGTATGAACGAATCGAAACGTCTTTGCGGCAGATTTTACGCGAGCGAAAACTGCGTGAAGGTAAATCGTTTCCGGTCGATGAGAGTATTTTAGCGGCGCAATTGCTCGGCCAAGTCGAAGGCAGTTTAAACCGTTTTGTTCGTTCTGATTTTAAATACCTGCCCACCGCTAATTTCGATGCGTATTGGGCATTACTGAGTGCACAGATTAAGTAGTAATCACCATGACAAATCCCAAAAAATACGGCAAACCAGAATTTTCAGTGGCATTACTGCACCCTAAATATTGGGGTGTATGGCTGGGCTTTGGTTTTCTCGCACTGATGGTTAATCTCCTTCCTTATTCATGGCTATTAAATATTGGTCGTGGCCTAGGTCGGTTTGCTATGCGCTTTGGAAAAAAACGGGTAAAGATTGCCGAGCGTAATCTTGAGCTGGCTTTTCCAGAGATGACCGCCACCGAGCGCCAGCAGTTTGTCGTTGAGAACTTTAAAAATACCGGCGCAGCACTGATTGAAACGGGTATCACTTGGTTTTGGCCAACGTGGCGTTTTAAAACCTTATTGGTCGAGAAAGATCTCTCCGCGCTGCGGACACATGACCAAAACAGCCGCGGTGTATTATTATGCTGCGTGCATGCGTTAAATTTAGAAATAACCGCACGAGGCTTCGCGGTATTAGGTTTACCCGGTTATGGCGCATATCGACCACATAACAATCCAGCCTATGATTTTATTCAATACCGAGGTAGAACACGTAATGGCAACCAGTTAATTGATCGTAAAGATCTTAAAGCCATGATCCGTGTTTTACGTCAAGGTGGTCGTCTCTTCTATCTACCCGATCATGATTATGGTCGTAAAAAGTCAGTATTTGTGCCGTTCTTTGCGGTGCAAGATGCCTGTACCACGACAGGTACCAGCATTTTAGCTTATACCAGCCACTGTGCTATTGTCATGGGGTCTGGTTTTCGTAACATGCAAGGTCGTTATGAACTGATGGCCGATCTGTCTGTTGAGACTGACTATCCACAAAAGGATGAAACGGCCGCAGCCGCTTATACGAATAAGTACGTGGAGCAAGTGATCTTACGTGCTCCAGAACAATGGATGTGGCTGCATAAACGATTTAAAACCTTACCAGATCCTGAACTAAGGGACAGTCGCTACGCCTAAATGATTTGCCGGCACTATTCATTTGCCGGCACTACTTTCTGCGACCAAAAGCGCTTTATCAGCGTATGATCTGAATCATAGGTATTAAAAAGGGAAGTCCGTTACACTGGCTTCCCTTTTTCATTTTTCGTTCTTGCCATGATGTATAACGACCAATTTTTGATGTTACTGGCGGTGTTTGAACGCGCGGCCTTACTGCTGATGGTGCTGTTTTGGCTAACACGCTTGCACCTGATTCAAACCATAGTACAAAAGACCGAACGTCGCCCTGCTGAAACCACCTTGCTGGCAGCGCTGTTTATCGGTTTTGCCCTGTTTAGCACTTATACAGGGGTCAATGTGGATGGCTCTTTGGTCAACGTACGGATCATTGCCATTGTCGCGGGTGGTATTTTGTTTGGCCCTTGGGTTGGGGTCAGTGCAGGCCTCGTTTCTGGGCTGCACCGCTACTTAATTGATATTGATGGCCCCACTTCGCAAGCCTGCTTGATTGCCAGTATCGTCGCGGGTTTGTTATCGGCGTTGATCCATTATCGAGCCGACAAAACCCACTATGCCCGCTATGGTATTTTGGTCGGCATGGCATGCGAAGCGCTGACCATGGGACTGATAGTACTACTTGCCGAAGATAATCAGTTGGCTTATAACATTGTCAGCCACATCAGTTTTCCGATGATCGCGGGTACTTTATGTATTGGCTTGATTATTCAACTGGTACAACATTTAGATGATGAAAAAGAGCGCCTAGCTGCTCAGCAAGCCAAACAAGCGTTACATATTGCCACGCAAACTTTGCCTTATTTTCGCCAAGGTGGCCGAGCGGCTTTAACGAAAGGCTGCCAAGTGATTTTGCAAAACACACAAGCCGATGCGGTAGCGATCACCGATACGCAAGATGTGCTGGCTTATGTGGGGATAGGTGAAGAAGAGTACTTTGATGCTCATCATCAAATCAGTGAACTGACCCAACAAGCGGTCAAACTCGGCCAACAAATCATTAGTAATAACTTAAATCTGCATAACTTTCGCTCCTTGTTGATCATCCCTTTGTGGGAGAATCAACAAGTCGCTGGCACCTTAAAGATTTTTTATCGCCAACCGAACCGTATTCGCCGTCCACTTAAAGAGATGGCGATTGGTTTATCACAGTTGATCTCCACGCAATTAGAAGTCTCGCGGGTGGAACAATTGAAAGAAATGGCCAGCCAAGCCGAATTTTCTGCTCTACAAAGCAAGATCAATCCCCATTTTCTGTTTAATGCGTTAAATGCGATATCCAGCTTGATTCGTCTGCGCCCCGATGAGGCGCGCAGCTTAATTGGTAATTTGGCCGACTTCTTACGCTATAATCTACAGCGCACGCAAATTCTGATTCCGCTGGATGATGCGTTAAAACAAGTGCGCGACTATGTGGCCATTGAACAAGCTCGCTTTGGGCGTAAGCTGCAAGTGCATTTTGATGTTGAGCCAGTCGCGATTTCGATTGCACCACTCCTTATCCAACCTTTGGTGGAAAACGCCATTCAACATGGCTTTCAGCCCTCAGCACACGCGTGCGAGGTGACGATCAAAGTACGTAAAACCGCGCAAGGTGCACAAATTACCATCACAGATACAGGGGTTGGCATTGCCCCAGAGTTGATTGATAAGCTCTATCAAGGTGACATAGACAGTCAGCACATTGGCTTGATGAACGTTCATCAGCGATTGCAGTTATTGTACGGTCAAGGGCTGCACATTGAACGGTTAAACCCTGGAACACAAATTCGCTTTGATATTCTCACTAAGGGGAAAGCATGTTACGCGCAATAGTGGTTGAGGATGAATATTTGGCTCAAGAGGAGCTACGTTATTTAATTGAAAAACATAGTGACATCGAGATTATCGCCATTTTTGACGATGGTTTATCAGCCCTGAAATATCTACAAAACCATCCGGTAGAGGTGCTGTTTTTAGATATTAATATGCCCGCGATGGATGGCATGTTATTAGCTCGTAGTCTGCCAGCGGCCATTCGCCCCCCTTATATTATTTTCACCACCGCTTACAAAGAGCACGCCGCAGAAGCCTTTGAGCTCGACGCGTTTGATTATTTGTTAAAACCGCTCAATGAGCAGCGGGTGCAAAACGTACTCGATAAATTACAACAGGCACAGTCGATCAATCAGCCGACGCCAAGCAGTGCGCCGCTGCATCTTATGCGTGAAAATCGGATTCGGATTACTGAGCCTGAACAGGTCATTTACGCCATGGCGAAAGAGAAAATTACTCTGGTGTACTGTGAAGATGGTGAGTTTTATGTGCCGTATCCGATCAGTGAGCTTTGTGACCAGTTGCCGGCGCAGCACTTTTTTCGCTGCCATCGCTCTTATTGTGTCAATCTCACTCGCGTGCAGGAGATCATCCCTTGGGTTAACAGTACTTACCTTCTGCACTTACAAGGGACGCAAACCGAGATCCCGGTCAGCCGGAGTAACTTAAAAGCCTTCCGCGAGCGAATGCAATTGTAATTCATGCCAAATAATTGCATTTGATGCGCGAGTAATGCAGCTCATTTTATCTTGTTTTAACCCTATTGCAGCTAGGGGATTTAGGCTCGTATCTTAACGGTAGTTCTTACCCATTTTGTTATGGAGTACCGTTTATGTTAGGCATGATATCCCCACGATTACGGACCTTAATTGGTACCATTATTGCGCAATTTGCCCTTGGCTCTGTGTATACCTGGAGCTTATTTAATGCCCCGCTGGCGGAAAAATTATCCGCTCCCGTCAACCAGATTGCCTTCTCTTTTGGGCTATTAACCTTGGCGCTTGCCTTGGCCTCTTCCGTGTCCGGATTACTGCAAAAGCGTTTTGGCGTACGCCGGGTGACGATTGCAGCAGGCTTATTATTAAGCCTAGGTTTACTTTGGGCTGGACAAGTGACCCAAGTATGGTTGCTGTATATCAGTGCGGGGTTAATCCTTGGCTTTGCCGACGGCACTGGTTACTTAATGACCTTATCCAACTGCGTGCGGTTTTTCCCGGAACGTAAGGGCCTCGCTTCGGCTTGCGCAATTGGCGCTTATGGCCTCGGCAGCTTAGGGTTTAAGTACATCAATTTATATTTCCTTGAACACAGTGGCGTGAGCACGACCTTTACCATGTGGGCTCTGATCGCGGGCAGTTTGGTGGTTCTCGGTGGATTACTGATGCATGACGCGCCAGTGCAAGCGCCAAGCTCATCGAGCAGCACAAGCAGCCAAGATTACTCGCTACAGCAAAGTACCAAAACACCTCAGTTTTGGTTATTGGCAACGGTGTTTTTTACCATTTGTATGAGCGGATTATACGTGATTGGCGTTGCCAAAGATGTTGGCGAGCTGCAAGTACATCTCTCCACCGCGGCGGCCGCTTCTTCAGTGGCGATCCTCGCGATGGCGAACCTTGCCGGACGGTTAGTATTAGGCATTTTGTCTGATAAAATGGAGCGCCGCAAAGTGGTTGGAATGGCGTTACTGATCTGTACCTTAGGCGTGAGCACCTTATTGTTTGTTCCTCTCAATGAAATGCGCTTTTTCATGGCGATTTCTTGTGTTGCCTTTAGCTTTGGTGGCGCGATTACGGTATTTCCAACCTTGGTCAGCGATTATTTTGGGCTAAATTCTCTGACTCAAAACTATGGGGTGATTTACTTAGGCTTTGGGTTGGGGAGCTTCTTTGGCTCTATCGTAGCGTCATTATTCGGCGGCTTCCAAGCGGCGTTCAGTGTCATGCTCATACTGCTTGGCGTGTCTTTATGTATCGCCCTTTGGCTACGTGCCCCAAAAGAGAAAGCATCCGCCGCGCTGACTTGGCAGCCATCGCTTCATTCAAGCAGTCGTTAATCACGCCGCACTTAGGCTGATTAGCGTTGCCGCCAACACCACGGCATCTTTCAATAAGCAAAGATCAACAGCAATAAGCAACGGCTCGGTTATCGACACTGAGCCGTTGTTTTCTCTAACAGGCTTTATCTAACAGACTTCCTGTTACGGAGTCGTTAAGCGACAACTCCATATTGAGCTCGGTAAGCCTCTACTGCGGCTAACTGCACCGGATCGCCCCCTTGCTCTTTTAGATAAGTCACCAGATCGCCCAAGCTAACGATAGAAATAATCTGGCAATCAAAATCGCGCTCAACTTCTTGAATCGCCGATAATTCGCCTTGGCCTTTTTCTTGGCGGTCAATCGCCACCAAGACACCGGCCAGCTGTGCGCCATTGGCTTGAATGATTTCCATTGACTCGCGAATCGCGGTGCCCGCGGTGATGACATCATCCACCAGCATAATGCGCCCTTTTAATGCGCTACCCACTAAGTTACCGCCCTCACCGTGATCTTTGGCTTCTTTACGGTTAAAGCAATACGGCGTATCAATATCATGGTGATCGGCTAGAGCCACCGCGGTGGTGGTCGCAATGGGAATGCCTTTATAAGCGGGGCCAAATAGCACATCAAATTTAATCCCCGCATCCACCAAGGCGGCGGCATAAAAACGGCCTAAACGGGCCAGATCTCGACCGGTATTAAATAGCCCAGCGTTAAAAAAGTAAGGGCTTTTACGACCGGACTTCAAAGTAAACTCACCAAATTTCAATACTTCCTTTTCTAAAGCAAACTCAATAAATTCACGCTGGTAGGCTTTCATGAATACTCTCTCGATGTTGGTTTTGGGTTCAAAGTTCTGGGTCCTAGGTTCTAGGTTCTAGGTGCTAGGACCTGCTCTTCCTAGGACCTTCTTTTCCTAGTTCTAAAAACAGATAAAAAAATAGCCCCCTCAACGGGAGCTACTGACTCAATCATTCCGCTAACGCGGCTTTCTGGGCGGCGACAATATCAACAATGCCTTTTTGCGCCGAGGCAAGTAACGCCAGCAACTGATCATGGCTGAACGGTTCGCCTTCTGCGGTGCCTTGGATCTCGATCATCTTGCCTTCTTCGGTCATCACCACATTCATATCGGTATCGGCGGCAGAATCTTCCACATACTCTAAATCGCACAGGATGTTTTCACCTAAGATACCCACTGATACCGCGGCAACGTGGCTTTTCATCGGATTCGCTTTCAGTTTGCCTTTAGCGACTAAATGCGCGAAAGCATCAGCCATGGCCACACTAGCACCACTGATCGCTGCCGTGCGTGTCCCGCCATCCGCTTGAATCACATCACAATCAACGGTGATCATGATTTCACCCATGGCTTTTAAATCAACCACTGCACGTAAACTACGAGCAATCAGGCGCTGAATTTCCATCGTTCGGCCACCTTGCTTACCATTGGCCGCTTCGCGACGGGTGCGCGAATGGGTAGCTCGCGGCAACATACCATATTCAGCCGTTACCCAGCCTTTGCCTTGACCTTTCAGCCAGCGTGGTACGGTTTCTTCCACCGTTGCGTTACACAGCACTTTGGTATTACCAAATTCAACGAGTACCGAACCTTCAGCGTAAGCCGTATAGTTACGAGTGATTTTAATTGGGCGAACTTGATCTGCAGCGCGGTCATTTGGACGCATGGATAAATGCCTTTTGTGAAGGGAACAACAAGATTGGGGCGAGATTATACTGGAAGTGGCGGTAAAATCCTAGGTGCTAGGCCCATCCCCTTCCTACTTGACGCCGCAGCAGTGCTGGTTACATTCGTTCGTGCTGATCTAACCTAGGATCTCGTCAGTCTTTGCCGTATTATTGAATTATTGCGCTAAAAGCAGATCGACTAACAAAGGATACCGTAATGATTTACAGCATGACCGCTTACGCACGTAAAGAAGTCAAAGGCGACTGGGGCACGGCAGTATGGGAAATTCGCTCCGTTAACCAACGTTATTTAGAAACCTACTTTCGCCTTCCTGAGCAGTTTCGTGGTTTAGAGCCAGTGCTGCGTGAGCGTTTTCGTCAACGTCTTGCCCGCGGTAAAGTCGAATGCCATTTGCGCTATGAAGCCAATCCAGCGGCCAAAAGTGAGCTGAATATTAATGAAGCACTGGCTAATCAAGTGATCAAAGCCGCTAATCAAATCATGCATATGACCGGTGAACTCAGCCGCATCAATCCCTTCCAAATTATGCAATGGCCTGGTGTGATGGAAACTCCTGAGCAAGATATGGACAGCATTAATAAAGCGTTATTGGCCGGTTTTGATGACGCGATTGTGGAATTTATTGATGCTCGTGGTCGTGAAGGCGACAACATGAAAGCGTTAATCGAACAACGTTTGACAGCGATTAGCGAAGAAGTGGTCAAGGTTCGCGCGCGGATGCCAGAAATTCTGCAATGGCAACGTGAACGCCTATTGAACAAGTTTGAAGAAGCAAAAATTGAACTTGATGCCACCCGTGTCGAGCAGGAATTGATTTTACTGGCGCAAAAATCGGACGTGGCAGAAGAGCTTGACCGTTTAGATTCTCACATCAAAGAAGCGCGCAATGTCCTCAAAAAAGGCGGCGCTTGTGGCCGTAAGCTTGATTTCATGATGCAAGAGTTTAACCGCGAGTCCAACACACTGGCTTCAAAATCGATCTCGACCGATATCACGGCTTCAGGGGTAGAGCTGAAAGTGCTGATTGAACAAATGCGTGAGCAGATCCAAAACATCGAATAGTTTTTTTACCCGTCCAAGAATGTCTTAAAAGCCCTGTTATTTGCTTGTAAATACAGGGCTTTTTTATTTTCCTCGTCCAAATCGGTTTGCAGATGTCCGTTACCAGTTGCTGTTTAAGTGGTGGGCAAAATGGTGGGCAAGACCTGTTTTTTTTGACTCAATAAGCAAAAAGTCAAGGTATCTGGTGAGCAGATTTTTGCATCTATCTCACCACCGCCTTATGCCATCTCCACTTATCGTGCTGCTTGCAGATTGTTCAATCACTCAACTATCGAATCAATCGATAAACAAACAGTGGTGGGCAATGGTGAGCAAATTTTAACGATTTCTTAGGAATATAGAGTAACAAACGATGGCAAAACTAACCGCAACTCAGGTGCAGTCTTATGCTCGCACCGCAACAGCAAACAAAAAATACAGTGATGGGAATGGCCTATATTTTTGCGTAAGAAAATCTGGCATGCCGTATTGGATGCTAAGGTATACCAGCCTAAACGGACGACGAGAAGCCACGCTCGGTCAATATCCAAGCATGACCTTAGCAGAGGCTCGACTTGAATCGTCTAAAATGCAGCTACAACTTCAGCAAGGTGAAGACCCATTAGCAATCCGTGCTATTGAAACCATCCCAGAGATCCAAAATGTCAGTCAGCTGTTTCAAGACTGGTATGCCAAAGACTTAAGTCGCCGATTAAAGCACCCGAATATACCCAAACGTGTTTTTACCAAAGAAATTGCACCCGTGATTGGTCAACTTCCTATCCAAGCCGTGCGGCCAACACATGTACGCGAAGTATTAGAACGCATTCGAGAAAGTAACCGCCCTACCATTGCCAATGACACATTAATGTACATGAAGCAGTTGTTTCGACATGCGATAAAGCTCGACTTAACGCTGAACAACCCCGCCGCAGCCTTTACCGTGGACGATGCAGGTGGCGTGGAGTCTAGTAAAGACAGGATGCTCAGCAAAGATGAAATTCACTACGCCTTTAGCGTGTTTCATACCCATATCAATAGCTTTGGCCGCGACAATTACCTCGCTTGCTGCCTATTTTTGGTGTTGGGCGTACGTAAAAGCGAACTATGTGAAGCCATGTGGCGTGAAATGGACTTAACCACGGGCGTATGGGATCTACCCAAAGAACGCAGTAAAACAGGCGTGCCAATCAGCATCCCCTTACCGCGCCAAGCCATTACCTGGTTTAACGAGCTGCAAATCCGCGCTTGTGGCTCGCCTTATATTTTCCCTGCCAGACGAGCAAGCCACCGTCCACATATGGGGCCAGATACGCTGAACCGCGCCATTTCTAAGTTGTTTGGTCGCGAGCCTGGGCGCAAAAAGCAGCCACCCAATAAAATGGGCAAACTTGAACACTTCACCGTACACGATTTGCGCCGCACCTTTCGCAGCCTTGCCGCCTCTTTGGGCATTGCAGGCAATGTGGCCGAACGCTGTCTTAACCATAAGCTAAAAGGCGTTGAGGGCATCTACGACCGCCACGATTACTTTGAAGAGCGCCGTATTGCCCATCAAACCGTGGCTGATGTGATCGAATCACTGGTGAACTTTGAGCCCTCTTCACAACACCTCACAGGAGGGCGCTATAGCCAAACTACTGGAAGTTGCAACTAGGCGGCAAGTGAATGAATCCCCATGAGCATAGACATACTATGTGATTGGGGTGAACGAACGCAGCCAACACCGCTGCAGCTTTAAGTAGGAAGGATATGACATGCAATTTATGATGCGACTCGCCCCCATTACCTTTCCAATAGCCATGCTGGCAGGCCTTGGCTGGTGTATTGGCATTGCCCTACTCGAACAGCCTCATGGTATAGGCTACGCACTTACTCGATATTGCCTGACGACATTGATGGTTCTCGCCCCGTGGCTGACGCTAAAACTCACGTTCTACGTGATTGTCGGCCTAGGACGCAAACTGGGGCTCATCCCGCCTGCACGCCCAACGTATAGCCTAGGTTATGAAGAATCCCTCTATTGGTTCAGAGTATTGGCGTTCTTCGATGGCAAACGCAGCCGTATGCCGAAAAAGCCAATCAGGAGAAACTAACAAACCACCCATTTGCTCACTTACTGTGGGCAGTTGGGACAATGGGGCAACACTTGATAACACAAGCTTTAGAAGGTGAATAAGAAGAATTTGAAACGCCCCAAGGAATGGGGCAATTGGGGATGCGGTAACAACTCCTAACCGCATCAAGAATACCAAACTTGCAAAAGTCCCAAACTGGGACTAATATCTATTTATGAGAATTATCGCATTATCAACCTTAAAAACATTTTGGGAAGACAGCCCAGAATACATTGACGCTAAAGAGCCAACGTTAGCGTGGTATAGGCATGCATTAAACGCTGATTGGGGAGCACCGGCGGATGTGAAACAGGACTTTAGAAATGCCAGCATCCTCAAAGATGGGCGTGTCGTGTTTAACATTGCCGGTAATAAATACCGATTAGTCGTTTGGATCAATTATGCCTACAAGGTGGTTTACATAAGGTTTATAGGCAGCCATGCACAATACGATCAAATTGATGTGCAAACGATTTAAAGCCAAGAGGTAGTAACAAGAGGTAAATATAATGGACATCAGACCTATTAAAACAGATGCCGACTACCGCGCGGCATTAAACGACATCGAAAACCTAATGATGGCGGAGCCAGATACCATTGAAGGCGAAAAACTGGACATTTTGGTTACGTTAGTCGAGGCCTACGAAGCAAAGCATTTTCCAATGGATTTGCCAGACCCTGTTGAGGCAATAAAGTTTGAGATGGAGCGCAAAGGCTTAACGGTTAAAGATCTTGAACCCATGATAGGTAAAAGCAATCGTGTTTATGAAATCCTAAACCATAAGCGATCACTCACGCTAAAAATGATTTGGAAACTTCATGAAGGGTTAGGTATTCCAGCAGAGTCGCTGATCAAGCCACCGCAAGTTCGCGCTTCATAGTGCTTCGAATCAAAATTAGTTTGTTATGAATGACGCTCGCTACCCAAACATTTCTGCTATTGATCACAGGCTAGCTGAGCTTGAAAACGAAAAGCAGCAGCTTCTCGCATTAAGAGAGACTTTCCGTAGCGCTCAAAACGAGCGTTCAGTACAGACATTCACGCCAGAACAAAAGGTCGCCCTATTCAGACAACGATTTCGTGGACGAGAGGATATCTTTGCCAATCGTTGGCAAAACCAACAGGGTCGCAGTGGCTATTCCGTAGCTTGTGATAATGAGTGGGTAAGTGGACTATGCAACAAACCCCGCATTAAATGCCAAGACTGTTCACACCGAAAGTTTAGCGAATTAAACGAGCACATTATTTACAGGCACCTTGCCGGTCATCAAGTGGTTGGTCTATATCCACTACTTAAAGATAATTCGTGCTATTTGTTGGCAGCCGATTTTGACAAAGGCTGTTGGCAAGAAGAAGTCAAAGCAATGTCTAAAGCATGCCAAGCGTTTGATATTCCGCACGCGATAGAAATCTCGCGTTCTGGCAACGGGGCTCACTTATGGATATTTTTTGAAACCAATATCCCAGCGAACCAGGCTAGGGCACTGGGTTTCGCTTTGCTTGATAAAGCCATGGAAATATTTCCAAATCTATCGTTTGACTCCTATGACAGGCTCTTTCCTAACCAAGATGTACTTCCTGAAGGCGGGTTTGGTAATCTCATTGCGTTACCACTTCAAAAGGAGGCTCGCCTTTCAGGTCGTAGTTGCTTTGTTGACAGTGACCTGAATGCCATCGATGATCAATGGCGGTACCTTGCTGAGCTTAAAACGCTCACTCAGTCGAGTATTGACCAACTCATAACAACTATTTCACCCAACACCCTATTACTGTCCGAACAAGGGCTAACAGACAACCGCCCTCCTTGGGAAATCACAGCCAAAGCCGCACCAATAAAATTAGAGTCTTTGCCGAAAAACGTGACCATTACCTTGGCCAACCATATCTACTTTTTGATGAGCGAGTTACCTGGGCCATTACTGGCCGGACTAAAGCGATTAGCTAGTTTTTCTAATCCTGTGTTTTTTAAAACACAAGCGTTGCGCTTTTCAACCCATGGCATTCCGAGGTTTATTTCCTGTGCTCGTATTGAAAACGGTTATCTAGCACTACCGCGAGGCTGCCTCGATGATGCGATTGCTTTGCTACAAGAGCAAAACATTTCGCCACTACTTAACGATAAGCGTGAAACTGGTAAACCATTATTAAAACTTACCCCTGAGTTCACTTTGCGAAAGAACCAGCGTGACGCAGTGGCTGCAATATCTAAACATGACTTCGGTATTTTGCATGCGCCAACCGCATTTGGAAAAACGGTTACTGCCATTGGTATGATCGTAAAACGCAAAGTAAATACCCTCATACTGGTTCATAGCCGACAACTGCTCGAACAATGGCAAGAGCGCTTACGCACGTTCCTACCCGAAGTAACCATTGGCAGTATAGGCGGAGGTAAAAGAAAGCCGAGTGGCATTATCGACATAGCCACCTACCAAAGTTTGGTTAATAAAAAAGACAATTCCATCACTCCTCTCATTCAAGACTACGGCCATATTATTGTTGACGAATGCCACCACCTATCTGCACCAAGGTTTGAAATGGTACTCAACGAGGTAAGAGCAAAATATGTATTGGGCCTTACAGCAACACCAGAGCGACAAGATGGTCATCAAAAGATCATTTTTATGGCGGCAGGGCCCATTCGCTACAAAGTGAAACAAAGCCCTGATGAGCAATTTACTCAAACCGTGATGATTCATCAGCTCTACGATGTACCAGCAGCAGAGCTTATAAAAACAGATGAGCGCCCCAAAATAAGCGATGCCTACCGCTGGCTCGTCAATAATGAGCAGCGCACTTCAAAAATCGTCTCAGACGCCTACGAGTGTGTTCAAAATGGCGGACACCCGTTAGTCCTTACAGAGCGTAGAGAGCACGCAGAATCCATACACTCACGACTTACCGAAATGGGTATAAGTACTGTCGTACTTAAAGGCGCCATGAAAGCTGCGGAACGCAAGAACGCTGACAATCATCTGCAATCGGCTCAAGTCGTCGTCGCAACAGGAAAATATGTAGGCGAAGGGTTTGACCTACCAAGACTGGATACGTTGTTTTTGGCCATGCCCATCGCATGGAAAGGAACATTGGCTCAATATGCCGGTCGTATTCATCGTGAATCGGAAGGCAAAACACAAGTCACTATTCACGACTATGTGGACTGCACTCTCCCTATGCTGCAACGCATGTTTAAAAAACGCGAGAAAAGCTACAAGGCTATGGGGTACGCCCTTGAGTACATTGATGACAACAGTAACAAGCAACCTTCATTGAAGCTAGAAAACATCCCTTCACCAAATACCAAGCCAAAATAAACAGCAGCACTTCATTAAACACTTCCCCATGCCTTTACCCCCATACGCCAAAACCACTATCCGTTTGGCTTTTGGATCGAAACGCCAAACAGGGAAATTAGCCCATTTACTGTTTGGCGTCTCGATTGAAATCCAACGCTGGTAGGTCTTGCCAGTACTGGCTCAAAGCAAGGTTTGGCACTTTTTTCGCCCTAAACCAACCTCGGCATCAAAGTACAAACCGTTTGATTTTTTAAACCCAGAATGCAAACGATCGTTTGGCGTCTCGATTTTTTTGCATGGGCTAAATGCCGCCAAACAGAGCTGCATTGGACGATATATTTCAATCAGTTAGCCGCGCACAGGTCATCATAAAAAACCGATTTGACTGGTTAGTTTGATGGCCATTTCTTTCATCTAATTCACCACCGCGTCTGCACCCGACGACTGAAAATAGACGGCATGACGAACCAACAAGGTGATAAGTGACGTGTTATGGGCAAGTGGCAACGACTGGAATAGAGAATGGATACAGCAGGTGGTCGCTTTACTGGTTGGGCATGGCGCGTTTACCCTCTACCCAGCACTAAGCCAGTGCGAGAATGCAGCCGAACGTTTAACCCGCTGGCTGACCTATCAGTTACCGCGCGTTAAACAAGCGCACCCAGGCTGCCCAATTCACCAATGGCTAAATAGCATTGGCGCACAAGTGATCGTAGAAAAATGGCAGAGTCCCGAGCAATGGCCAAACCTGTATTGGCTACCTTTACCTGAGGTTGATGGCCACGCGCAAGGCGGGCTAGTTTTGTTGCCAGCTCATTTGTTACCGGCACATTTATTACCGACAGACAGGAATGGCACAAGTCAAACCAACACATTGCAAGCAAACACACCTGCCAACGCCTGTATCTTTTGGTGCATAACGCCTTTATCTAAAACAGGAAAGCGCGCTACCTTGCACCCCAAACAGCAAAATCGCGCCTTTTGCCTGCCCAGTTCGCCGGAGCAAATAGGAAAATCATGCACAGGGTTATTACTGAGAGGTTTGAAAAAAGAAAGCCAAAAACGAAACGGCAACGAGATCAGCCACCAAATTAACCTAGCGTTGCTGCACCACCTTTGTGGACCGGAGAATGATGTGTGGATGAAAGCGAGTTTTGGTGCCGTAACTCATTACGGTACCAAAAATTAGGCGCAAAAAAGAGTAATCCCTCGCGGGGCGCTGATCTAACGGGTAGCGGGAGGGGTGTTGTTGATGCGATTTTAATATCAAAAACGCCAAATAGCTCGATATTTTTGGCTAGAGCCTTCTCTGTTAGGTTTTTACTCAGGCTTCACTTTGAACTATTCGGAATTTCCAGATGGTTGCGTTTTGTACAGCTCTACCAGCTTGGTTATATGACTCTTAATAATTAACTCTTTTTTATCAGAAAGATACCTGATACCGACATAAATGTCGGCACCAGACAATAACCACTCTTCCCTCTCAATACAGCCAGGTATCCGGTCAATTCAAGCATTTCCAAACGCCACTCAAAAAAATAAATCTGCAGTAACGGCGTTTTTGCAATTTAAATAGTTGACAACTCATGAATCTCAGCTTAAGCTCACCCACAATCTGCAGAAACGCCATTACAACGCATTCGAGGTAACAATGAAAGTTAATTTGAAAAAAATTGCCTCTGTACAGATGGGACACTCTTTTAGGTCAAAGCTTGAGCCAGACGCTAATGGAAATATCTCTGTTATTCAGATGAAGGACCTTACTGAAGATAACCGACTAAATGCCCAAGAGCTAGTGCAAATTGCTATGCAGGACTTAAAGGATCATCACAGAGTTAAATTTAACGATTTAGCTTTTCGCTCTAGAGGCCAAACCAACACAGCAGCATTGATTGACCATGAGTTGAATGATGCTGTTATCGCTGCGCCACTGTTGCGAATTCGAGTTGAAAGTGATTCGGTTATGCCTGCGTATTTATGCTGGTTTATTAATCAACCGACTTCACAAGCAGTATTGCAAAGTAAGGCAACAGGCACGGCGGTAAGAATGATTGGCAAACTTGCACTTGAGGATCTGGAGATAGTAGTCCCTAGTCTCGATGTGCAGAAAAAGATTATTGAGATTTACCAATTATCCATCAACGAGCAGAAGCTAATGAATGCATTAGCCAAGAAAAAGGAGGTGTTAACTGACGCAATATTAATGAATTTAGCAGTGAATACCCAGTAATGACAGTTACTGGGTTTAGACGAGCCAAAAGTGTGACAGCACTTTTAGCAAAACTTTAATCCACGTTTCATTTCAAAAAACAGGAGCCGAAATTATGGCAAAGAATACATCATCAAGCAAGGGCAATACCCGACATGTCGTACCACATCCTGACGGATGGGCAAACAAAAAAGGCGGTGCAGAACGCGCTTCAAGCGTGCACAGCACCAAAAAAGAGGCCGAAGCTGCGGCGCGCGAACAAAGCAAGCGCGAAGGTTCTGAGCTTGTTGTACATGGCAAAGACGGCCAGATACAACGCAAAGATAGCCACGGTAACGACCCAAAAGACATTAAAGGATAGGAGCCCTTATGAGTGATGAATACAAAAAGAAAATAGGTGTACCTGAATCGCACACCCTCAACATCGTAAGTAGTCAGTGGTCGCAACGAAAAGGCCAAGACACTGATACCTATGAATGTGAAGAGCTAAACGAGCAAGGTGAAGTCATTGCACGGTACACCATCAAGGACAGTACATCGATTTACCCTCCATTTGGGCGCTCGATTACCTGGACTCAATCTGCCGTACTCGATTCTTAACCTTTTAACTTACAGCTAGCGGGGCGCTGCCGGTATAGCCTGCCCCGCTTTATAGACACTGACCAAATTTGAGGGCCATTTATGAGCGATAAAATCCAGCAAAAAGACATCAACAATGCAGCATGGGCTGCATGTGATACTTTCCGTGGCGCGGTAGACCCAGCGCAATACAAAGACTACATCCTAGTAATGCTGTTCGTAAAATACATCTCCGATGTATGGAATGACCACTACGCAGAATATAAAAAACAGTACGGTGACGACGACGTCCGTATCAGACGTAAGCTTGAGCGCGAGCGCTTTGTACTGCCAATAGTAGAACTCACAGAAGAAGTAGAAGACAAGGCAACCAAAGAGAAGAAAACCGTTGTTACCGACACCTTCTTGGCCAACTACTATTCATTGTTAGAGCGTAAAAACGAACCCAACATTGGCGAGCTAATCAACATTGTTTTAGAGCATATTGAAACCGCGAACAAAGCCAAGTTAGAAGGCGTGTTCCGTAACATCGATTTCAATAGCGAAGCCAACTTGGGTAAAACCAAAGACCGCAACCGCCGCCTAAAAACCTTGCTGGACGACTTCAACAAGCCCGCACTCGACATGAGCCCGTCGCGCGTGTCTGAAGATGTGATTGGTAATACCTACATCTACCTTATTGAGCGCTTTGGCTCTGATGCAGGTAAAAAAGCCGGTGAATTCTACACCCCCCATAAAGTCTCTGAACTGGTTGCGCGCCTGTCTGCACCAAAATCGGGGGCTCGTATCTGTGACCCTGCCTGTGGCTCAGCCGGTTTATTGATTGAAGCCGCACGCCAAGTGGGCGACCGCAATTACTCACTCTATGGCATGGAAGTCAACGGCAGCACTTGGGCGCTTGCGCGTATGAATATGTTCTTGCACGGCTCCGACTCTGCTCGTATTGAATGGTGTAACACCCTCACCTCACCAGCGCTGGTCGAAAATGACAGGCTGATGAAGTTTGATAACGTGGTTGCCAACCCACCGTTTTCACTCGACAAATGGGGTTCAGAAGACGTTGAATCCGACAGATACAACCGCTACTGGCGCGGGCTACCGCCTAAATCAAAGGCCGACTTTGCCTTTATCAGCCACATGGTTGAAGCCGCCGTTGAAAAAGAAGGTCGTATTGCCGTGGTGGTGCCTCATGGTGTGCTGTTTAGAGGCGCAGCTGAAGGCCGTATTCGTCAACAACTGATTGAAGAAAACCTATTAGATGCTGTGATCGGCTTGCCTGGCAACTTATTCCCAAGTACCGGCATTCCCGTGGCAATTCTGATATTTGACCGCTCACGTGAAAAAGGCGGCGCCAATGAAAACCGCAAAGACGTACTGTTTGTCGATGCCAGCGGTAAAGACCATTACCAAGCAGGGAAAAACCAAAACATCCTGCTGGATGAGCACTTAGACAAAATTGTTGCGGCGGTAACAGCCCGTCAAGAGGTAGAAAAATACGCCCATTTAGCCACTTTTGACGAGATCATAGAAAACGACTTTAACCTGAATATCCCGCGCTACGTCGATACCTTCGAAGAAGAAATCGAGATTGATATTGTGGCGGTACAAGCTGAGATCACCACCCTTGAAAGCGAACTTGCCGATGTTCGCAGCAAGATGGCAGCGCTGTTAAAGGATATCGTACCTAACGAGGTGCAAAGCAACACAACGGAGGTGGCTGAATGAAGCAAGAATTGATCACCCAGCTTAGTCAAAGCTTTAATCAGACTTCCCACACATGGGAGGGTTCAGAGATAGAGTATTGGTATGCTCGCGACCTTCAGAAAATGTTGGAATACAGCGATTGGCGTAACTTTATCAAAGTGATCGAAAAGGCCAAAGAAGCCTGTAGCAACAGTGGTGGTAAGGTCGAAAACCATTTCGTTGGCGTCAACGAAATGGTCACCATTGGCTCGGGTGCTGAACGGAAAATAGACGACATAATGCTCACCCGTTATGCCTGTTATTTAATTGCTCAAAATGGTGACCCAAGAAAGGAGCCCATTGCCTTTGCTCAAACCTACTTTGCTTTGCAAACGCGCAAGCAAGAGCTCATTGAGGAACAGCTACGTCTGCAAGATCGCATTCAAGCGCGAGAGAAGCTTCGAGAGTCAGAAACGGAGCTATCTAAAAATATTTACGAGCGTGGTGTTGACGATAAAGGCTTCGGCCGCATTCGTTCGCGCGGTGATGCAGCATTGTTTGGCGGTAATACCACTCAGAGCATGAAGAACAAGCTCAGCGTACCCAAAAGCCGTGCTTTAGCTGACTTTTTGCCGACGGTGACCATCGCTGCCAAAAACCTAGCCACCGAAATCACCAATCACAACGTGCGCCAAAATGATCTGCAAGGTGAACGTTCGATTACTGATGAACACGTGCAAAACAATAAAAGCCTGCGCGACATGCTCGCAGAACGTGGTATTAAGCCAGAGGAATTACCTGCTGAAGAAGACCTAAAAAAGCTAGAACGCCGAGTGAAATCCGATGAAAAACGCCTGATCAAAGCGGCGGAGCTCCCCAAAGATGTCAAGGAGGAAAAATGATGTTAAACACAACACACCATTTTTCCCAAGTGGGAAATAAGGTCGCACAACAACACATGGGCAGTACTGAGCTTGCCGCTAACTTGTTCCGCGCCACGCAAACGGAAGAGAAACTAAAGCGCGATCAGGTCAGCAATAAAGCCCATGCAAACCAGACTCATTTTGAAGTGGGTGCCAAAGTGCGCGCCACCATTGAAGAACTGGGCGGCACCATGCCAGAGGATTTGCCAACGCCGGAAAAAGGCATTCCTCAGTTGGCTCGTGCACAGAAGAAGTTGGAGGGTGGTAATGAATAACTGGACATTAGAGCCTTTTGGTAAGCTTGCTGATTTTAAAAATGGACTTAACTTTCGTGCTGGTGAAACTGGCAATGAGTTAAAAGTGCTTGGAGTCGGAGATTTCAAAGAACGCACAAAGCTAGATCAAGTAACAGACATATCCTCGATACATACAGAGAAAAAGATTGATAAATCCTATCTCTTACAGGATGGTGACTTAGTTTTCGTTAGGTCAAATGGTAACCCTGCATTAGTCGGACGCTGCATGCAGATCTTTACTAACAATGAAGATATTAGCTTTTCAGGTTTTACAATAAGGGCTCGACTAAAAACAGATAAGACCACTCCCGAGTTTATAAGCCTACTTATGCAAGGAGGCTTATTGAAAAACATTCTCAAGCGGGATGGACGTGGAACAAATATTTCCAACCTAAATCAAGATATTCTATCTAAGCTGCAAATACCTATTCCTTCTATAGCTGAACAAATGGAGTTGCTTAGTGTATTTGGTTGCTGGGACAACGCCATCGAAAAAACGGAAGCGTTAATTTCGGCCAAGGAAAAGCAGTTTGAGTGGTTAACCTCTAACTTGATCAACCGAGCTGGTCATAAACGTACGGCAGCTTCAGGTTTGATGATAGAGGTTTCTAAACGCAATAAAAACAGCACGATTGAACGTGTTTTAAGCGTAACAAATCACAGTGGCTTTGTGTTGCCAGAAGAGCAATTTGAACGACGCGTGGCCAGCGCAAACGTGTCGAACTACAAAGTTGTTGAACAAGGCCAATACGCTTATAACCCGTCTCGAATCAATGTGGGCTCTATTGCTCGTCTTGATGACTGGGAAAATGGCATTTTAAGCCCAATGTACGTCGTGTTTAAACTAGATACAAAAAAGGTATGTAGCGACTACTTTTTGCACTGGCTCAATTCAAGTGAAGCACGCCAACGTATTAAGAACAGCGCTCAGGGTAGCGTGCGTGAGACAGTCAGTTTTAAAGATCTTGGCGCAATTGATATCCCATTGCCAGCAATGGACGTGCAAAAAGACGTAACCTACAAGCTCAACCTTGCTCAAAAGGAAATCAGATTACTCAAAAAGACCTTAGAACAATACCGCAGCCAAAAACGCGGTCTGATGCAAAAACTGCTTACTGGTGAGTGGCAAGTTGGTAGTTCTCAGCACCTCTCTGAGGAGACTTGTCAGGAGCTTTCTAGGGAGGGCGTCGCATGAGCACACCGCCAGTCAATTACGCAGCAAACTCGGAGCCTTCGGGCTTTGAGTTTAACGAAAAGTACTTGTCGCAAATTCCTGCCCTACAACAGTTAATCAATTTGGGTTATCATTACCTCACCCCAGAGCAGGCCTTGCCCGAACGGGGTGGGCGCAGTGCAAATGTGATTTTGGAAGGGGTGCTTCGTCAGCAGCTAAAAAAGATTAACCGCATTAACTATAAAGGTGGCGAGTATCTGTTTAGCGAAGAGAACATTCAAACTGCGATCCAAAAGCTGAAAAATATTAAGTTTGATGGCCTGCAAAAAACCAATGAGTCGATTTACGATTTAATCACCTTAGGCTCAGCCATGGAGCAAACCATTGAGGGGGACTCAAAAAGCTTTACCCTCAATTACATTGATTGGAAAAATCCAAGCAACAATAGCTTTCATGTGGTGGCGGAGTTCTCAGTTGAGCGCGCACGTAGCACCGATACCGTGCGCCCCGATATCGTCCTGTTTGTCAATGGTATTCCCTTTAGCGTGATTGAATGTAAATCACCCAAAGTGGATGTAGAGCAAGCCGTATCGCAAAATATTCGTAACCAGGGTGATGACTATATTCCGCGCCTGTTTACTTATGTGCAGCAAGTGTTGGCGGTGAATAAAAACGCCGCCCAATACGCCACAGCTGGCACACCTAAGAAGTTTTGGGGCGTGTGGAAGGAGCAGGAAGATAAGCCCGCCGATGTCGATAAAGGCGTAAATACCGTTTTAGACGAAGACACTAAAGCACAGCTATTCAGTGGCGAGTTTGCCGCCGCACGGCCATTTTTTGATGCACTAGAGGCGGAAGGTAAACGCTTGGTGACGGAACAAGACAATGCCATTCACAGCCTGTGCCGCCCAGAGCGTTTATTAGATTTGGTGTATCGCTTTACTCTGTTTGATGGTGGCATTAAGAAAGTAGCGCGTTATCAGCAATATTTTGTTATTAAAGCGACTATCGCCCGAATTAAACGCCTAACCAATAAAGGCAATGGTGCTAAAGAAAACCGCCAAGGTGGTGTTATTTGGCATACCCAAGGCTCAGGTAAGTCGCTCACCATGGTGATGCTCACCCGTGCTATGGCACTAGAGCCGCAGCTTATCAACCCCAGAATCATTTTGGTTACCGACCGGGATGATCTTGATAAACAACTGGGCAATACCTTTGCGGCCTGTGGTTTAAGCCGCGAACGTGCCACGTCTGGCCGTAACTTAGTTAAGCACCTGAAAAACAAAGTGGGTTTGATCACCACACTGATCCACAAATTTGATAAAGGATGGGTGGCCGAGAAGTTTGTGGATGAGTCGCACGATATTTTTGTATTGGTCGATGAAAGTCACCGCACTAACTTTGGCTCATTGGCGGCCCGAATGCGCCAAATGTTGCCCAATGCCTGTTTTCTTGGCTTTACTGGCACACCGCTACTGAAAAAAGAAAAGAATAACTTTGCCAAGTTTGGTGGCCTGATTGAGCCGCACTATACCATTAAACAAGCGGTTGCCGACGAAGCAGTATTGCCATTGCTGTACGAAGGCCGACACATTGAGATGGAGCAGAATCAGTCGGCTATCGACCTCTGGTTTGAGCGCCACACCGCCGATTTAAGCAAAGAGCAAAAGGCCGACCTTAAAAAGAAATACGCCCGCACTGAAATGCTCAACAAAGCTGATCAAGTGATATATATGCGCGCCTTTGATATCAGCGAGCATTTTCGTGCGAACTGGCAAGGCACCGGCTTTAAGGCTCAGTTAGTTGCCCCAGGTAAACAGGCCGCATTAAAGTACCAAGAGTTTCTACAGGATATTGGCATCGTCACCACTGAAGTGGTGATTTCTGGCCCTGATACCCGCGAAGGCCACGACGAAGTGGACGAAGGACCAACCGATGAGGTAGGTAAATTCTGGGACAAAATGATGAAGCGCTTTGGCTCTGAAGAAGAGTACACCAAGCAAATCATCAATCAGTTTAAATACGGTGATGACCCTGAAATACTCATTGTGGTGGATAAGCTATTAACCGGTTTTGACGCACCGCGCAACACCGTGCTGTATCTATGCCGAACCCTGCGCGAGCACACGCTGTTGCAGGCCATCGCTCGGGTTAACCGCCTTTACGAAGGCAAAGAGTTTGGCTATATCATCGACTATGCCAGCGTATTGGGCGAGCTGGATAAAGCCCTAACCATGTACGAAGCCTTTGAAGGGTTTGACGAAGATGACTTAGCAGGCACGCTCACCTCCATCAATGAAGAAGTGTTTAAGCTGCCACAGCGTTACTCTGACCTATGGGATTTGTTTAAAGCCGTTAAAAACTCAAAAGACGAAGAAGCCTATGAGGTGTTGTTGGCCGATGACGAGTTGCGTGAAGAGTTTTACGAATGTTTATCGGCATACAGTAAATCTTTAGCCATCGCTTTATCGTCTGAGCAGTTCATCATGAGCTCTGATGAGAAAAAGCTACAAACCTATAAAAACGATTTAAAACGTTTTCAGAACTTAAAGGCGGCGGTTAAGTTGCGTTACGCCGAGGCGATTGATTATCGCGACTACGAGCCGAAAATTAAAAAACTGCTGGATACCCATATTCAGGCTAATGAGGTGACTCAGCTTAACGAGCCCGTGAATATTTTTGATGAAAAAATGTTTACCGCCGTGAAAGAAGAGCAAGGGGTTTATCAAACCAAAACCACGGCATCAAAAGCGGACACCATCGCCCACGCTACGAAACGCAGTATTTCGGAGAATATGGACGAAGACCCTGCGTTTTATGAGAAGTTTTCGAAGCTGATCCAAGCCGCCATTGATGACTTTAAGGCCAAGCGCATCTCAGACTTAGAATATCTCAACCGAGTGATTGATATTCGTAACAAAGTGGCCACGAAGCAGCATGATGATATGCCTGATTGCATTCGTGAGAACGACGAAGCGTGTGCCTACTTTGGTTTGATTAAGCCGCAGTTTCAGCAAGTGGCAACACTCAACGAGTTAGATGATGCTCAGCTTGATGCCATTGCGGCACAAACATCGTTAGCGATACAAAAGATCATTGATGATCATTGGAAGGTCGATTTTTGGGACGATGCCGACGTTCAAAAAACGGCGATGAATGATATTGACGATTTTCTTTATGATGAAGTCAAAGAGCAGTACGGCGTGACGCTGAGCTTAGAACAAATGGACGAAATCATTGAGAAAACTATGCAGGTTGCGAAGCACCGGAGGCATTCTTGATGTCGTCAACCATCAAGCAAACCGAGGCACCAGCGGCAAGTGCTGAAAGGCTAGCGGTTGTATACGGAGGGGGAGAAATCCCCTTCCAGCTGGCTTTTTCTAAACGCAAATCGCTGGAGATATCAGTTCACCCTGACAAATCAGTTTTTGTGAAAGCTCCTGAAGGCACCGACCGTGAGGCCATTGAAGCCAAGGTGAAAAAGCGAGCTCGGTGGATCAAACGTCAAATTCGCTACTTTGACCAGTTTGACCCAAGAACCCCTTCTCGCAAATACGTCAGTGGTGAAAGCCATTTGTATCTCGGCAAGAAGTATCGGCTAAAAATTGAAGTAGGCACTGACAACGGTGTGGCGCTGAAAGCGGGCTTTTTTTGGGTAACGTCTGCCAATGGTAAACCAGACCATGTGGAGTCGCTACTTAGTGATTGGTATCGAGAAAAAGCCGATTTTCATTTAAATAAGGTGTTTTCGGATTGTTGGGACAAGTTCAAACATTCAGATACAGACAAGCCAAAAATTAAAATCATGCAACTCAAAAAACGCTGGGGCAGTCTATCAAAAAGCGGAACGCTGACCTTAAACCGTGATCTGATTAAAGCACCGAAAGAATGCATTGAGTACGTGATCATTCATGAACTGTGTCACCTAGAGCACCACAACCACGGCCCAGAGTTTTATCGCTTACTCGAACGCTCTTTACCAGATTGGGTGAAGCGCAAACATAAACTGGAAATGGCATTGATTTAGTCAGCACGCTGTGTCGAATAGCTAAGTACACAACCAGTACACTAGCGGTATTGTCCGCGTTAGACTTTGAACCTCGCCCAGTCCTGATGTTTACTGCCAGTACACTACAAGGCGACAAGCCCACACAGGATTTATCGCCTTTTTAGTCATCCAAGATGCTGCCTTTCACGCAGTACATTCGCGGGCGTGTGTTGTCGGGCAGGCTGACTTTGCGCTGTGGTCGGTTGCCATCGGGAACTAGGTAACCTGCGGCCATCAGCGCTTTAGCGGCGCGATCTGGGCTTAGGCCTTCGGTGGCTTCACGCCAGCCGGTTGGGTAAAACAGGTAGAGGGTTTGTGAGCCTGTAGAATCAAGCCAACCCGCACGCTGGCGTACTTGGCTGCTGTAACCGGTTTGTTTGGGCGTAAAACGGCTTTCGCCATGTTGTTCAATAAAACTGCGTACTTGGCGAATGGCTTGTTGGTCTTCATTGGCGGCCACACCACCGCGGGCAAGTATCCAATGGTTAAGCAGGCTTAAACAGGCGGCTTCGACACTTTGGGCTGGCCAATCAAGTACTTTGGCTTGAATCGCTAACAACCCAGCACTAGCAAGTAAGGCAAACTTTTCAGCGACCCGGCGCACTTGGCCGTCAGCCTCGGGTGGTAAGCTGGCTAGAAAACGTTGGCGTACATTTTGGAAAACGGGGCGCACCTGAGCGCTGTGCTGCGTTAAAAATTTTAACCAATCCAAGGCCAAGCTGCCGTAATGTTGGCGACTTTGTTGTTTTAGGTGGTCGGCTAAATCGGCGGCATTCATGCCATGGCTATGGTTAAACACGCCCATTTGCGCGCCGGCATCGGCACTGAGATCAATCACGCGCACTTGCTGCCCTGCTTTTACACGCTTGCCGATACTGGCAAGATGGCTTTCGAGCGTCACTTCGCCAGTGGATAAAAACACCAAGCGCCAACGAGCGGGTAAGCGCATTTCACCGTATTTGCCTGCACGGGTTTTACCTTGGCCATTGGCAAGCATATAAGCGACATCGCCTGCCTCCTTGGGGTCAACTTCGCCCATTTCATCGAGCGCCAGCAAAGCATCGTTATGCGCTAACGCTGTGCCTTCTAAACCGTTGGCCGTGGCACGCCAACTGTGACGCAGCTGATTAGGTTCGCCCCAAACTGATAATGCTGGATACAACGCCGCGGTTTTACCGGTACTGCTGGCACCGTAAAGGTGTAAACCAAAACCATCCACCCCACACAAGTGCAACAAAGGCGCGGCCAGCGCAGCGCAGACACCAACAATTAATAGCGGGTTATCCAGACAATAACGGCCAACGTGCTGCCGCCAACTGTCGCTACTACCTTGTTGAATAAAGCCTTCTATCGGGTGCATGGTTTGCAGCACCATGCGCGGGTTGTTGTGTTCGCTTGGGTAAAAGGTGAGGCGCGGATGCACATAAGCGTGGTGATGCCAACCAATACAGTTCACACTGATAGCCTTTTGCGTAGCCAGTTCGCCCATTTGTTGAATAAACAGCGAGAGCAACTGCCGCGCTTTGACACTGTTGCTTAGGCGCATTCCTCGGCTGAGTAGGATTCGACGGTACTCGCTGCCGTCTCCTGCTAAGAGTTCTGCGGGCATGGCCCAATAGCGATGGCGATTGTCATCGTCTAACCAGTGCAATAAATAGCCGTAGTTGTCCCCTTGCGGGTCGCGAGTACGAGCAGCTACTTGCAGCCAAGAGCAGATTTTGACTGGGCTATCTTGCCCTGCTGGTTGCATCACCAGCCAGTTTTGCGCGTTATAGGCAAAACCAGCCGGTAATGTTGGCACTTTGCTATCCATATCACTGGAAGGTAGTTGGTTTGATGCTGACGGTTTATCCACGGCCATAAGCAGCACCGATACGGCGGGTTTCAATCCACTGGTCGATATCGCTTTCTAACCAGCCCACAGCACGCGCACCAATCCGGATAGATCGCGGAAATTCACCGTTAGTCATCAGGGCATAAATGGTGCTGCGGCCAAAGCCTGTTTTGGCCTTTACCTCGGGCAAGCGCAAAATCCGATGCTGACGCGTTGGGTGTGTTGATGTGGTGGATGATTGTGTAGTTGGGTTCATCGTTTGCTTCCTCACTGATCTGTTAAGTTCAGTTTGGAGTTTGCCAGTACTAAACGGACGCAGTAGGTAGATAAATGCCCAGATCGTGCAGCTTTCTGAGGGTGCTGGTAGCTACCTGCCCCAGTTTGTAGCTAGTGCCCAAAACAATAAATGCTCTGTGGGCAGGGTTAGTGTGAGGCTAAGCTGCGTGAATTAAGGCGTTGCCCATACTGCCCCAAAAGCCCAGTGGATGGCGTATTACTTTGAAATTTCTTACTCAAAGCTCGGTTTCGGTGAGCCGTATTCATTGATTGTTGATGTGTCGAGTGTATCGACACACAAGAAAGTCATATCGAAAAAACAGTAAAAAATCGACATGAACTATTCAGATCTTAGCTCACTTTACTCCGAGAGATGGCAGTTTATTGCTTTACAACTTGAAGATAAAAGTGAAACTATAATTTCACTAAATAAAGATTTAAGAAAACATAGTTTCATTATGGATACTATCGAGCCAAAATCAAAACGCACTGCGGTCATATTCCCTAGACAAAGGAAGATGTTAAACATCTTGGGCGAAAACTTAACATTGGCGATGAAAAGACGCGGTATTACTCAAGAAATGATGCACAGTAGGACAGGGATTTCTAAGCCAACACTGCGTAAAATATTAAATGGTGATCCTTCCGTTTCACTTGGTCACTACGTTAAGGTTTTGGCAGTCCTAGGCTTGTTAGACGACCTAACCAAGGTCGCCCGTGATGACAAGCTGGGAAGAAAGCTGCAAGACATCCAATTGCTGAATAAAAAATAAGCGCGACATATTCGTACAGCAGTAGCCCATATCTACATGACTAAAACTTGGCCAACAAGGGCAGCTTCAGAGAAGAAAGATAGCTATTAAAGGGCTGTTTTATACTCAACAAGAACCAAATTACACTTTTATGCGCATAAAAATGTAAAATTCCGCATTTTTCTGCGCGTAAAAGTGTAGACTGAGTTATACTACAGGCAGTTAACAGTCTTAATTGGCGGGAAATGACAATGCAGCGCAACTTACTAAACGCCCTAATAGCATGGAAAAATCAACCCGTGCGCAAGCCATTATTGATCGATGGTGCAAGACAAACAGGTAAAACCTATCTGCTACAAGAGTTATTTGGGAACACCTTTGCCAACATCCTTCGTATCGACTTCCTTGAAAACCCAGCTTACAAAGAAGCGTTCGATGGCTCGTTGTCACCTGACGAGCTAGTAATGAACATTGAGTTGTTAACCAACCAAGCGTTCAATCCAGAAACCGACTTGCTGATATTTGATGAAATTGGCGAGTGCGAACGTGCCGTTACTTCGCTTAAGTATTTTGCCGAAAAAGCACCGTCTTATTTTGTCGCAGCCAGCGGCTCAAATATTGGTTTGCTCAACACCTTCCCTGTGGGCAAGGTAGAACAATACAATTTACGACCACTGACCTTCCAAGAATTTATTTACGCATCCAACGAGCAAGCACTGATCAAAGCATTTGATAGTCAAGCAAGTACACCGGCGGTGCATACTAAATTGATGGATAAACTAACCGACTATTTTTTTACCGGTGGTATGCCGGAAGCCGTTTCTGCTTGGTATCAGTTTAAAGATTCAAGCATTCTAGAGCGTGTTGAAAAAGTCACAAGAATTCATGCCGATTTAGTTGAAGGTTATCGCCGCGATTTTGGTAAGTACGCGGGCAAGGTCGACGCCACACTGATTGAATCGGTATTTAATAGCATTCCAGCCCAGCTATCACTTGTCAGCGATGAGTCGGTTAAACGCTTTAAATTTAAGCATGTGCATGAGCGTAAATCTCGTTATAGCGATTTTGAAACCGCGATCCATTGGCTTAACTGCTGCCGCTTAGCTTTGCCAAACTACCCTATTGAAGGATTGCCGAAATCTCCGTTAGCGGCCTATAAAAAAGAAAATATGGTGAAACTGTTTCTGTTTGATGTGGGCCTGCTTAATCATATGCTCGGCAGCAGTTATAAAGAAATTAAGCAACAAAACTATGAATACAAAGGTTATGTGGCTGAAAACTTTGTGCAACAAGAGCTCACTGCCATTGGCGTTGACCCAAGCTATTCATGGAATGACGCCCGCGCCGAAATCGAATTTATTTTGGCGACCGATGAAGGCGATATCGTCCCTGTGGAGGTCAAAAGTGGTAAACGTACAAGAGCAAAATCGTTGGCATCCTACGTTGAAAAATGTACTCCAAGTAAAACCTTTAAGTTAACGGGTACACAAGGATCATCCGCATTAGAGCAAACCAATATCGTGATGCCTTTGTATTTCACGCAGTATTTACCACAGAGATGGTAAAAGCGCGTTGCTTAGACCCCGAGGTCTACACAAAGTGACTTCATAGGTAACAATTTGTAGACCTTTGGTGGGCTTACAACCTTTCAACCAACCCTCAATCGGTTTTTTGCTAACGTCATTTGGCCAGCCTATCGCCTCATCGTTTAAAGCAAATCACTCAAGCGATTTAACAGTGCTTTACGGCTATTATTCGCCACAACAAAGCGCTTAAAGCATTGTTCAAACGCCGCTTCATCAGCTTTGAACTGATAGGCCTCAAACAGCTGATGCAGATAGCGTGATGCCGCATCGTAACCACTGGCGCAAGTTCGATCCGCTTGCTCTTGTGATTGCTGCCAGTAGTGCTCACGTTGATTGTAGATATCCGTCAACGCTTTTTCTTTTTCCGCTTTTTCGATGGCTAATTTTTTTGCGAGTGCTGCGGCTTGCTCTTGCTGTAACAGACTTTGCGCTTGCTCAATGAAAGGGGATATCAGATCGGGTGTTAACCAATATTGATAGATCTCGTCTGTGTTGCCTGGTTCTTTTCGCGTCAGCGCTAAGGCTTGGTGACGGGTTAACTGGCCTTGCTCAAACAGCGCGCGTAATAGCGTGTCTTTCTCGGCTTCCGAGAGGTTGTTTAGCCACTTGTCAAACTGAAACTGGGTTTGTTTGGCTTGATGACAGGGTTGTTCGGTCAGCACTATGGCGAGCGCCTTAACTAAGGCTAAGGGAATCTCATACAGCGCTGCAAAGGCCTGCAACTCTTCACTGAGGTGTTCAAAGTCGAATTGAATCAACGGCATTCGCTCAACGTCATCATTAAAATCAAACGCTTTTAGCCACATGAAGTACACAAGGCGCCAATCCCCTTGCATTAAACCGCTGCGTAAAGCAGCTAAATGCTGGAAAAAGTCGTCAGCATCTTCATCGTCAAAATACTCGTCATACTCCTCAAGGGAAAAAATCAGCAACTGCCACTCATCGTTTTCGTGAACATGAAGCCCATCACTTGAAAAGCCAAGTAACGCTTCAGGGAGCGTTCCAGCTGGTAGCTTGATGTAGGCATCGATTGAGCCCCAATCGGCATAGTAAAAACCGATATCAAAGTATTTTAACATCAGCTTAAAAGGCTCTGCCTTTAGATCACTGTAGGTGTAATACACTTGAAAGGACGTAGCGCTGATCTCGGCACGGCTTGAAATGGCTCTGAGTGCTTGACGTGCTTTAGCATCTAAATACCCATCCAGACGCTCAAATTTATAGTATTGATATTCGCTCACGATGACCTTGCTATCTATTTTTTGTGAATTGAAAAGTTTGTTTTACTGTCATTGAAAAAGCGCTGCATTTTCCTGTTTGCGCTGAGCCAATGTCTTAGCAATCGCAGACACTGTTGTTTTACTGATCCCTTGTTGCTTGGCAAGATACGTAAATTGGCTGATGGCTTCTGCGACTTCTTCAATGACTTGCCTTGCATCATTCCAATTCGCAAAGCCAGCACTGGTAGCAAGTTTTTGCATCACCTTACGCGGTGGCGCTTTACCATAACCTCCGAACGCAGTGGCGTGTTCGTTGAATGGATGTGGGCTGTAGGTAACATCGTAAAAAGGTGCAGGGTTCCATTGACCGTCATCCGCTTGCAAAAACGCCCAGTTTTTACTGTGATCGTCTTGATTAGACGACAGCAGGTTAAAAACGGCACGGCGAAATTGCAGCTGCCCAGCAGCGGGGGATTTACACAACTGACGGCTGGCTTTGATCAAGTCAATATAATCTAAACTTGGCGTTCGAAAGTCTGCACCCAGCAGCCCGCAAGCGCTGTGCATATGTAGGCGACCTGAACTGCGATTACCGCTTAAACGGGCCTGCTCCGTGACATAATCAAAACGCTTAAGCGCCAACCAGGCAGACGCACCGCTTGTAGTTGGTGCTTCAATGAGTTGCCAGACTGGTGGTTGGCACTTGGCAAGCTCGGCCATTTGCAAATAAACCGCTTCACACAACCCTTCTTCATGCCCGAGCGCGAGATTTTTCGAGGTAAACTTAATCAGCCAAGCCTCATCTCCAGGCTGAGCAAAGGTTCGACAATGCTGAGTTTCCCCTGCAGGCATATAAATCTGTGCCTTGGGCCTTGCTCCACCCGAACTACCACCGGCGACTAATGCGGCCAACACCTGTTGCGTATGCCCATCTAACTCATCGTGATTATCATCCATATAATCTGACATTGAAGCATCGAACAGCGTTTGTGCTTCTAAGCCCAAGGTTGCTAAATCAATGTCCGCGTATGTCGTGGCTGAAAACTCAGACACCGGAGAAAAAGACAGCGCTCCCATGCCTTTATCACCGACAAAGGCCAGCCTATCCATCGCCGTTAATTGATTAGGTAGGATGCCCTTTTGCCGGAAAATACGATCTTGTAACAACATGCCCCAGCCATCGGGCAAACAATCTCCAAATACGCCATGTACACCTTGGTGCGGCGCTTTAGGTGCGGCTTGAACTAGCGTATTCGCTTGCAAGGTAAACGGTGATAAATTGCCAAACTGCTGCAAATAGTCGTCAGTATACTGAAAAAAAACGCCTTGCCGATTCTGCGCCAAGACTCCAACAGATATCTGCTCACCTGAGCTTAGCGTACGAGTAACATTAAGCTTCTGAATCGGTTTAAAACTCATCTTTTAGCACCTCATCAATACTCGTGGGTATAGCAGCGCGTTCTTTGCTAAGTTGCGTGAGCTGATAAAGCCTATCTAGCGAATCAAGTGTCTGCCATAGCAACAGCAATTGACGAAATGAAATTTGCCCGGTCAGCTCAAATTTCTTAATGGTGGCCGCAGGTACGCAGCTTCGCTCAGCCAATGCAGCGCGCGACAGCTTTGCCTGCTTGCGTAACTCACGTAAATAAGCCGCATAAGCTTGGCTTACATCGTTATCATCAAGTAAGGTAAAATTCATCCGCAAAGACCAAGTGGATACAGTTATATCCATTATAGCGAAATAAAACAGGAATTGGATACTATAACATCCATCAGTGCGTAGAGTGTTGAAAAAATTACTCGATAAAGCCCTTCAAAACTGCTATTTTTAGACCCTAACAGCAGCGTAAAAACGGCACTGTTTTTCCATTGCTAACCACTAAGATTTAGTAAAAGCCATAGGCAAGTGGTGGGCAGTTTGGTGGGCAAACAGGCATTTCTGAACGGTTTCTTTTCGATAACTCATTGAGTTTGTTGGGGTCTAGGCCGCTACTCAATGAGCAGATCCAAAACATCGAATAAGGTTTTTTGAGTGTCTCTAAGCTGACTTAAGTTTACCAAGACCCTGTAAATAGGGGCTTTTTTGTTTTCAGTGGTTTTCAGGTATAGAAACCGTCGAACAACTGTTCGATGATTGGTATAAAAACGATCGTCAAGTAAGACTGCAACAAGCCGACATACGCCTGATATCAACACATTAAGAAAAATGGCAGAGGAACTAAACTAAATCAGCGCCCATTTGTGGGTCTTTTACTTTTGCTTGGGCGATGAGGTCAGTTAATCGTGACACACCTACTCCTTAGAATTATTGTTAATACTTTTATAAAGTTAATTGGAGTTAGCCTGCTTAAGCCACTCATCAAGTACAAACTCTAATTTAGTTAGCTGCTCTACATGTTTTTCTTGATTCTTAGCTAACTTAGCTATGTTTTGTAGCTTCCAGCGTATAGCTGGCAGTTCTGCTGCATCTGGGTAGTCAAACAGTGACCAATCAGGATTCCCTTGTTTGAATGACAACAAAAATGAGCGATCTTTTTCTGTGAAATGGGCTTGTAGTGCAGCTACCATCGCAGGCCTTGTAGAAATTAAGTCGTTTAACTCAACGGGTTCAAAGGTCATGCCATCGAACTCAGCTTGAAACTTATCATCAAGAGGTTGCCAGTTAGGAGCCATAACCTCATTGATCGGTCTTGGGTGGCTTAGTACGTAAGTAATGAATCCAACAAAGATATCTCGTGAAATACCTTCCTCTGCAAGCAGCATACGAACATCAAACAGGTCGCGAGGGTGCTGGCGATCCATGGCAGCACATAGTTTTCCGCCATAAAGATCGGGCAGACTAACTACAGGAACCTCTGCATAACCAAACTCCTCTTCGACTGATTCTTGGACAGCTAAGCTATCAGGTTTATGCAACGTACCTCTTGCTACCGGAGAGACTTCTATTTTAATTGTTGCATTAGGACTTGTAACAACAATTCGCAATTCATCTAACCTATGGTCCTGCAATACAGCTCGGTTCTCAGGTTCTTTGTTGATTAAATCGGTTATACGTTGCAATGCTGCTTTTACATTTGCTAGAGCTTCATTTCTGGGCTCAAGAGGAAGATAAGCAAGATCAATATCCACAGACAAGCGTGGAAAATCCCTCACAAATAAGTTGATAGCTGTACCACCTTTGAGTGCAAATGAATGCTCTGTTGCAACCACTGGTAACATTCTAATCAGCAGTGAAACCTGCTTGTAATAAGGGCTATCTCTATCCATTGTTTGCGTCTTATTGTTTTACACTTAATATTTCTGGCACAGTGATTTGGTAACGCTCATCAAATCGCCCTTGCTCTACCACCTGACGCTTTCCTGAACCTAATGCGATCTTTGTTTCATCAATGCGCTGACTCCATTGATGCCCATGATAATGACTCAAAAACAAAAACACTCTATTGGTTTGAACCGAGCTACTACGTTCAAGAAGAGATTGCACCTTTCTAGGACTCAAGTTTACAAGGCCTTGAAAAAGCTCTGCTGCATGCTCAAACGAAATTTGCTTCCCGATTGCATCAATAACTTCGTAAGCAGCAAGCTCTGGGCAACTAGCTTTTAGCTCTTTTCCTTTAACCGTAATCACTTTTAGGTCCTTGTCAGAGACAGCTTCAAGCTTATGGTTACCACAATAAAACCAATTTTGATTGGGAAATTCACGAAACCACTTAGGCAATGATTGTTTGTTCTTCACCCCTATCCAAACTTGTTCTTTACTTAGCTGTAAATAGTGACTCAGCCCTTGGTGAGTTAAGCTGCTTAACCCAGCCAGATGAACAGGATGGTGCAACTGTGTGTCCATCGCTTGTAGAGCATCCACCCAGCCAGGCTTAACATCATCTTTTACGCTTGGCCGATAATAAACACCTGAAGACAGCTTCCTAAGCCAACCACTCTGCGCATATTTTTGAGCTAAGGAATAGCTAATTCCGTTCTCAGTCAGCCATTGCTGTAACACAAGGGCTCCAGGATATGCATGGGCGACCAACCAGTTTATCTTGGATGACATTTTAACACCTAAGGTGTGAATATTATACGCAAACCGAACCAGAGGTTTACCCCAAGTGGTATTGTAACACCCTAGGTGTTAAAAAAAAACACAAAGTAAACATAAATCAAAAACACAACATTACTCCATGTCAAGCTCTCTTCAGTACCAAAATGGGCAATTACAGATGCCATTTTTCACCTCAGAAATCGGTACCATCATCACGACGTCGAAATAAATTGAAAAGATCTGAAACTATTGCACTGCAGCCAATCCAATGAGGATTTGCAATGAACGTAATAATCGAGAAACGAGATGAGGGGTTGATGTCTTTACCTGAAGGCGCACCACCAGTACTAATAGCGCAGGGCCTATCTCTGTTAAAGCTCACACGTATGACCCAGAATTTAAGAAAGGATTTGGTATCTTAATTCAATGGTGCTCAAGGGTAGGCGAGCATCACGAACGAGCCTTTAAAATGAAAGATACCCTCGCAGATGGAGGACGCTCTATGATTCAAATACTTGCTGATACTGGCTTATACATACATTACAGGCAGGGTTACTGGAAACACATCATTGACTATATTTTGTCATCATCACCAACAGACACTGTAGTTACGGTTGATCAAATAGGTTCGACCAAATCTTGGTTGCTGTCCGATCTGCTGCTGTGGATGCAACATCAGTAAGTTAACCAAAATTTTTTTGGTGAGTATATCGGTGAGTAACGTGATACAGTTACTCACCACAATCGCTTGAAAGCATTGGTCTCACAGGGCATGACCAATGCTATTCTGCGAGCAGATCCAAACGTTCGAATATATAGTATTAATATTCGCTCACGATAACCTTGCTATGTATTTATGGTGAATTGAAAAGTTTGTTTTAACAAAGGCTGTAGCTGAACCACTCTGGCGACGGATTCAGCGTTTATATAACGTCTTGGGTCCATGGTCACAAATCCCCAAAACTGCAAAAATCGCTCAATAAACCTTGATTCAATAAGCATACTTAAGTTTCTTTCTGGCGAGACGTAATCATCTGCAGGGAAGAAGTGTAGTAAATCGGGGAAAGCTATCATCACTTCGTCAATCAGCTGATCGACACTATTGTGGCTTTGAATGCGCCACAGCATAAATAGCCAAAAAGTACGTAAGTCGACATCGAACTCAAAACTGTCCAAATAACCCCAATTATATTTGCTGATGGCGGCTTCTAGCATGGGTTTGAAAAATGCTTGTAGCCCTTGGGCTTGGTATTGTTTTTGCGCTGATTTTTTTACATGGTAGCGACCGCTTCGCCGATAAATAATGCCACTAATTTCGGCTAGCACTCTGGTGTAGTGCAAGGCATTGAACTTGTCTTCGTTGCTGCCCGCAAACTCGCTGATGCTTATATCACGTTCGAATTGAGCAACGGCAAACTCAGGCAATAACGCACTGGCCTGTTTGACTAATTTAGTCGGTAAGTTGCCTTTACTTGTGGCTTTGAAGGAGCCTTCTTGGACCATAGCCTCATCAAGAATGAGGGCTAAATAGCGCATTATAGGGCTGAAAGAAAGATCTTCTGGTGTGCTGATGGTCACCCACTGTAATTGATCAAAAGGCGCATAAAGCCAATTGGCCATTTGCGTTGGCGTCACACCACAAAAATCGGGATGAGGTTGATTATTGCGATCCTGAACTTTGTGTTGTAAAGCAGTGTTGAGTTCATCAATACTCAAATTTGGGTTCATTGCCAGCATAGCTTGAGCATCATCGAAGACTTGGGCATGTTGCTTGGAAACGCTGCTCATACAACAACGTTTAAATTTTTTACCACTGCCACAATGGCAAGGATCGTTACGACCGAGCTTCATTGTTGTCCCTTATTATTGTTGTAAAAAAAGCGCTGTGCATATGCAAGCGACCTCAACTGCGATTGCTGCTTAAATTGGTCTATTGAGTGACATAATCAAAACGCTTGAACGCCAACCAAGCAGACGCACCGCTTGTATTCGGTGCTTTAATGAGCTGCCAAATTGGCGGTTGACACTTAGCTTGTTCAGCCATTTGCAAATAGACAGCCTCACACAAACCTTCTTCATAGCCGAGCGCGAGATTTTTAGAGGTAAACTTAATCAACCAAAAAACAGCACTAAGATTTAGTAAAAGCCATAGACAAGTAGTGGGCAAAGTTTAATACCCCTCATTCTGATCAAACAGCGCACTAACCACAAGCTTTTTGGCCGGCATGCATGCGAGCCTTCTTATCTAGCGGACAATCTGCGCACATTTGGGTGCAAGGCAGTTTGTGGCGCAGGCAGCATACGATACGCGCGCTTTGCTGCTCCTTAAGTCTTAATTTTCGCCAAAAGGGATTGATTGTCGGCTGATCACTTACCCTTAATGATAACTCTGGACGAGCGAATATCTCGTTTATCCGTTGATCACGCCAGCTATCAGGGAGTGACAGCTCCCCCAGATACCAATGCACAATATAAGCTTGATGACTAAAATGAAGCTTTGCAGCCACAGGGCTAAGGCAAATTAAACGCTCGACGATCGGGATGAGCAGTCGTTCGAGTAGCTGCTCCCAACTGGCAAGCTGACTGACGGAAGCAAGATAATTCGTCTCTGGACTAAGCAATAAATAAAAAGTTTCTACTCGACCACTTTCGTGCGCTTCAAAGTACCAATTATCCCAACTGGATGCCGCAGCAATGGCACGCTGAAGCTCACTACCGGGCGGACAACAAAACAGCCACAATAATAAAGGTGGCAGTTGCAGACCAAAAAACCACTGACTCCACATTGAATGTAATGCCCTTGCATCGACTTCTCGCGTTGCCTCTCCAACAACGCTCCCTTTTACTTGATAGCTAAGAGCAAACTGTTCCAACCATTGTCTGTAATGTGTCGCACTGAGCACCGAGTTTAAACAATGGGCATTTGGAGGTAACTGCTGCAAATTATCGATGGCTTTGAAATGCTCAGCATAAAATGCCGCTTTTTGGCTGAGCAAATGGTTGAGCTGGTTAGCTAGGGTGATTATTCCCATGATGGTAGTCCCCCATTGGCTTCATTATGTTCATCACTTCGGTGATAACTTGTGAGCTTACGGCAGCATGGCGTGACATAGGTAATAAAGCGAAAAATCTGGTTTCTTAAATTTCAGGCACGGCAATACTTAGGCCACGGGCCCAAGCATTGCTTGATAATGAGCGGTTTATTATTGG